>DUJI01000201.1 GCA_013329855.1 Thermoplasmata archaeon
CTGGCCGCGCAGAGCTTCGTGTACACGCTCCGGGTGCAGAACACGGGCATGACCCTGGCGAGCCAGGTGGAGATACTCGACCGGGTCGACCCCAGCCTGGAGGTCCTGACCTACGAATCCCCTGTGGGAGCCACGGGGAGCCAGAACCTGACCTGGGCGTTCGTGGACCTCGCGCCGGGAGCCAGCGTGAGCGTCAACCTCACGGTCCGCGTGAGGGACGGCATCCAAGGGGGGACCGTGATTCCCGCCGTCTTGGAGGCGAACTACACGAACAGCGAGGGGATGTTCCTCGCCCGCATCCGCTCCATCCCGGCGTTGGTCACGGTGGACACCGACCTGGGACCCCTCGCCTGGGTCGCCCTTGGCGGCCTCGCCGCGGCGATCGTCGTCGGCCTCTTCGTGCTCCGCCGGCCCAAGGCGGAAATCGAGGAGGCCTTCCTCGTGTACCGGGATGGTGTCCTCATCTCCCACCTCTCCCGCACGCTCCTGCGGGAGAAGGACGAGGACGTGCTCAGTGGGATGCTCACCGCGGTCCAGGAGTTCGTCCGCGAGGCGTTCCAGTACGGGGAGCACCGGGAGCTGCACCAGCTCGACTATGGCGAATACCGCATCCTGATCGAGCGCGGGAAGTACGTGTACCTGGCCATCGTCTACTCGGGGCAGGAGTCTCCGCAGATCCGGAAGAAGGTGCGCGCGGTGATCGACCGAATCGAGGACCAGTTCGGCTCCATTCTCGAGAGATGGGATGGCGACATGGAAGAGGTCATCGGGGCGCGGGATCTGATCCGCGACACGCTCCTGGGCGCCGCGAACCACAACCACAATCACAACCACGGTGCGAAGCCGCCGACCCCGGAACCGTGAAAGGAGTGGGCCCGGCCGGAATTTCCGGCTCCGGGCGACACCGCGCGGAGCCCTTTGAACCAGCGACCATCTGGTTATGAGCCAGACGCTCCACCAGACTAAGCTACGGGCCCTCGACGCCGCCAACGACGCGACCTTACTTAAGGGTTCATGGCGGCACCTGGGAGCGGAAGCGGCCTCCGCAAAGGATATACCCGACGAAGGTGTGGGGCCAGCCAAGGAAGGCTACGAGGGGTCGCATGCGCGTTGATGTGCCCACCCTGCTCTACGTGATCTACATCCTCTTGTTCATCGGCCTGTTCGTCGCGGCCGGGTTCCTGTTCGGCTTCCATCCCGTGACGTTCGCATTCCTGGGCTTCACCGTCCTGGTGATCCTCATGATCAGCTTCACGTCTCGGATCATCCAAGAACCGGACGCCAAGTAGGACGCGGACCGCTCGGCTTATTACGGGCGGTGCACCTTGCCACGGGCGGGGCTGCCTCTGTACTTCTACGAGGGACGCACGATCCGAGGGACGGGGCTCATCGTCTGGGCTCTCCTGATCGAGCTCGTGACCGTGGTGTTCGCGGGCCTGACCCTCGCCGCCCTCGCCCTCATGCTGGGACCGGCCCTGCAGAGCCCCGGCGGGGTCGTGCCTTCCGCCCTGACCGCCGTCGTCGCGGTGTGCGGGATCTCCCTGGGCCAGGTGGTCATGGCCGTCCTGTTCCTCGTGGGGTTCCGCCACGTCTACGCCGGGCGCCACGAGTACGGTCTGGACCAGGCCCAGTCCCTCGAACGCGCGCTCGTGTTCCTCATGGTCTATCTCGTGCTCACGATCGTCAGTTACCTCTACACGGTGACCAGCAACTTCCTCGAGCCCGGGCTCGCCGGACTCCCGGCGGTCGACCTGTTGAGCGGAAACCTGGTGCTGGCGCCGATCGGGGCGACGTTCGCGGGGCTCGCGCTCCTGTACACGGCGCGGGCGCTCGCGGAGGAGACCCAGCGGCGGCGGCTGGTCACCGCCTGGGTCCTGGGCATCGCGGGCGCCACGGCGGGCCCCCTGCTCCTGGCCTTCGCGGTGAGCGCAGCCCTCAACGATCTGGACTCCATCGTCTCCGGGCTTCTGGCGTCCGCGGTCGCGGGGCAGGGTCTCTCCGCCCTCTCCCTTCTCCTCTTCGCGTTGGCGTTCCACGACATCCGCCGGAACCTGGAGGCCGGGAGACCTGCACCCGTGCTCCCGCGCATCGAGCAGGCTTACCCCTGGATGTACCGACCGCCGTACCCCTATCCGCCGCCGCCCGCGGCGGGGCCCCCGCCGCCCCCAAAGCCGTGAGGGTCCGAGTCAGAGCCACGAGCCTTCCAAGACGTCGACGCCCAGCCGGGCGAGGATCCTAGCCGCGTTCCGTCGGGTCAGCCGCGGCGTGAAGACGATCCGGACGCGGCGCTCCGCTCCCTCCCGGAGCCGCACGAGGATCCGCGTCCCGGCCAGGGTCCCGCGATAGGTCTCCGAGGGAGGGACGCGCACGAGGCGGTCGAGGGCGCGCGAAAGGCGTTCGCCTTCCTCTGAGACACGTTCGAAGCGGAAGCGCGCGAGGCGATGGAGGAGCCGGCGCTCCTCGGTCGGCGTGCAGCGGGCGACGAAGCCGCGGACCCGCGGCTGCCGCGGTGGCGGGCGCGCGCGGGACGGTCGGCGTCCGCCCGTCGAGGAAAGCCAGGCTTCCACCTCGGAGGGGGCCTGACTCCAAGGTGGCTGGGGGAGCGCATCGCGGTCCGGCGGCATCGCAGACCAGAGCAACGGGTCGCCGGCCGCATAAGGGTTGCGCGGGACTCCTGCGCAGGCCCTCGGGAATCGACTTCCACCTCAAGACCTTCCGGGCGACCTTCGGCCAGCAGGCCATCGACAACGGCGCCGCGATTCAGGATGTGAGCCGGGCGTTGAGGCATAGCACGACTCTGACCACGGAACGCTACTACGCGAGGGTCCGGGCCGACGACGCGCTTGGCCGCATCCGCAAAGCTCGCGCTCAGGCCACCAGCGGGCTGATTGACGCCGAATCCAAAGATATAGAGCGCCGTCGTGCGGATTCGAACCGCAGACCACCCGATTAACAGTCGGGGGCTCTACCAGACTGAGCTACGACGGCCCGCGCGGCCATACCGGCGCGTGCTTCAAATAGTTTGTTCCGCGGAACGCGTCGTCCTCATCCGAGGGTCTTCCGCAGATCGACCACGGTGGTCGACATGGAGTCCAACACGCCCTTCAGGTAGTCCAGGAACTCCTCGAGCTTGTCCGTCGTCACGGCGCCCTCGGGCGAGGGCTTGATGAGACCCTCCTGCTCGAGGATGCGGAGCGAGTACCGGACCTTGTGCTGCGGGAACTCCAACAGCTCGGACAGGCGGATGATCCCGATGGGCTGGTTCTCCATGATCGCCTTGAGCATGGCGACGTGGCGCTGGAGCAGTTTGATCTCGGCCTCGATCTTGCTAGTCAATGCGCTCCTGCGAACCATGCGAGAACCCTCCCCTGCACGGAGTGCCATGGTGCGTGATAGCGTGTGGTGGTTTAAAGAGTTCGCCCTCGGGCGCTCGCGAAATACGCCATGTCCGCGTCGCAGGCCTCGCCCCAGCCCCGTCGGCCCACGACGATGACGCCCACGGAGACGTCCCGGGGGAACAAGGCCACCCCACGGTCCGCGGCCGCCTGGGGCGAGCGACCCGCGGCCACCTGGTCGTACACGTACTTGGAGAGGACCCGCTTCATGATCTCCTCGCCGATCCCCGTCGCACACACGGCGCCGTGCGGGCCCGCGTAGATCCCCGAGCCCAGGATGGCCGAGTCGCCCACCCGGCCCGGGAGCATGAAGGACGTCCCGCCCGTGGACACGCCGGCGGCGAAACGACCGCGGCGGTCCCGCGCGACCGCCCCCACGGTCCCATGCAGGTCCAACCCGTTGAACTTCCGGTAGTAGCGCGGCACGCGGCCCTCGCGGATCCGCCGCAGCGAGTCCTCCAGCTTCTTCCGGGACTCGGGGGTGGCCGGATCGTAGTCCGCATGCCCGTGGGCCCGCGCGAAGGCCTGCGCGTCGGGCCCGACGAGGAGGATGTGGGGCGTGGACAGGACATCCCATGCGACCCGGACGGGGTTCCGCACGCGCTCGATCGCGGCGACCGCCCCGGCCTCGAGGTCCCCGTCCATGAGCGCCGCGTCCATCTGGATCCGGCCATCGATCCGCATCCGCGATCCGGTGCCCGCGTTCAGCCGGGGATCGTCCTCGAGCGCCGCGACGGCCTCGACGACGCCCCGGAGGGCGCGACCGCTCCGCCGCAGGACGTCCAGGCCCCGCCGGCCCGCGGCCTCGGCCGCGTCCTGGACGGACCGGTCCGAGCCCGCGCCGCAGTGAGTCAGGAGGAGCGGTTCCACGGACCCTCGGCAGACCCGGGCCCCGCTTGAACCTTTCCTCAGGGAGAACCGTCCCGCGGGTGCTCGGAGGGAAGCGAGGCCACGAGCCGCTCGACCCGGCGCTCC
>DUJI01000139.1 GCA_013329855.1 Thermoplasmata archaeon
GACGTTGCCGCGGGGACGTCGTCCCAGCTCACGAACCACGACCTGGAGCTCGACGCGCTCGCCTGGTCGCCCGACGAGCGCCAGCTGGTCCTGCTCGGGGACGACCTGCCCCGCGGGTTCGCGTCCCACCTCCACCTGTGGCGGATCGACGCGACGGGCGGCAAGCCGGAGCGTATGGATGCGCTGGACCGCAACCTGAGCAACTCGTTGAACTGCGACGTCCGGATGGGTGGGGTGAACGCGGAGCCCAAGTGGGTCGGGGACCGGATCTACTTCCTCGTCGCGGACGGCGGCGCGGTCCACCTGTACGCCCTCGGCGTCGGGGAGCGCAAGGCGGAACTCGTCGTCGGGGGCGAGCGGAGCGTGGAGGCGTTCCAGGTGAGCGGTGGGAAGATCGCGTTCACCGCGATGGAGCGCGCGCAGCTGCCCGAGCTGTTCACGTTCGACGGCCAGGTGCGCGTGCGGACGGCGTTCAACGGAACCGCGCGCAAGGACCTCGACCTCCTCACGCCCGAGCGGTTCACGTTCCGGGCGAGCGATGGAGCCACGGTGGAGGGCTGGATCCTCAAGCCGAAGAAGGAAGGCAAGCTGCCCACCGTCCTGTACGTCCACGGAGGGCCCAAGACGGCCTTCGGGTACTCCTACATGCACGAGTTCCAGGTCTTCGCCGCGAAGGGCTACGCGGTCCTGTACACGAACCCCCGCGGGAGCGACGGCTACACGGAGGCGTTCGCGGACATCCGGAAGCACTACGGCGAACGGGACTACCAGGACCTCATGGAGGCCGCGGACCATGCGGTGGCCCACTACCCCTTCGTGGACGGTTCCAGGCTTGCGGTGGCCGGGGGCTCCTACGGCGGCTTCATGACGAACTGGGTCATCGGGCAGACGACGCGGTTCAAGGCCGCGGTCACGGACCGCAGCATCGCGAACTGGTGGACGTTCTGGGCCACGAGCGACATCGGGCCGCACTTCACGAAGGACCAGGTCGGGGTGGACCCCTGGGACGACGAGGAGACCACGATGGCCAAGTCCCCCATCCGCTACATCCCCCGGGTGACCACGCCCCTCCTGATCGTCCACTCGTTCGAGGACCTGCGCTGCTGGCACGTAGAGGCCCTCCAGATGTACACCTCGCTGAAGCACCACGGCAAGGAGGTCGAGATGTTCCTCGTGCCCAAGGACAACCACGAGCTGTCGCGCGGAGGCAAGCCGAAGCACCGCGTCGCACGCCTGAAGGCGTACCTCCGCTGGTTCGAGACGCATCTCGGATGACCGAAAGGCCAAGAACCACGGACGCGTGCGGCCGGGCGGCGAAGGGAAGGCCATGGTCCTCTTCGAGTTCGCGCTCCTCCTCCAGCGCATCCGGTCCGCCCTGACCCGGAGGAGGGTCGCCATCCTCGTCGCCATGATGGGCGTCGTCCTCGTGGCCGGCACGGTCGGCATGCACGAGGCCCAAGGCCTCTCCTACTTCGACTCGTTCTACTGGACCGTCGTCACGATCTCGACGATCGGCTACGGGGACATCGTGCCCACGACGTTCTGGGCGCGGATCCTCTTCTTCTTCGTCGTTTTCGTCGGGATCGGCACCTTCGCGACCGCCTTGACGGAGATCGCGGCCTACTTCATGGAGCAAAAGCTCTTGCAGATGCGAGGCTTGCACCGGGCCCGGATGAAGCAGCACGCGATCATCGTCGGCTACGACGAGAGCACGGAGGAGCTCGTGCGCCAGCTCCAGGACCGGGACCTCGAGTCGATTGTGGTGGACAAGGACCTGGACGCCGCCGCCCTCCATGCGAAGGGGATCGCGGCCATCTCCGGAGACCCGCAGGCCTCGGAGACGCTGGAGCGCGCAGGGATCAAGACCGCGAACGCGCTCGTCCTGCCGTCCGCGGGGGACGAGGGGGCGGTCATGGTGGCCCTGAAGGCCAAGCAGCTCAACCCGGGCCTCCGGATCGTGGCGACCTGCACGCGGCGGGAGGACTTCGACATCATGCGGCAGGCCCACATCGACGTGGTCGTCCCCATGTCCCGCCTCCTCGGCGAGGTGCTCGCGGAGGCCGTCAACGAGTCCACGATCGTGGACTTCCTCCTCGACGTGTTCGAGAAGGAGGGCGGCATCGACCTCGACGAGGTCCGGGTGGACCGCCCGACGACGGTGGGCGGCCTCGCCCTGAAGGCGGGGGAGAAGCCCATCGTCGTGTACCGCCACGGCGTGCCCACGACGGACATCCGTCCGGACACCCCGCTCGCTCCCGGAGACCTGGTCATCGCGATCTACGCCCATCCGACCGGACCGCAAGGATAAAGGAGGACCGCGCGCTCGCGGCCGCGGAGCCCAGCTCCCCGGGCACTGTTCGCCTGCTTCCCGCCCGCCAATCCAGGAAGCGGTCGAGAGGTGAGGCCCTTGACCGCTCCCGACACGGACACCGGACACCGGGCCGCGACTCCGTACCGGCGCGTGTGGCTCCTGCTCTTCCTGGCCTGGACGGTCGCCTACGCGGATCGCAGCATCACGGGCCCGATGGTCAGCTGGATGATCGCGAACCGGGTGGGGTTCCTGGCCACGGGCTACCCGTACGCCCTGGGCGGCATCATCGGCTCCATGTTCTTCGCGGGCTACATGCTGACCCAGTTCCCTGTCGGCGCGCTCGGCGACCGCTACGGCCGCAAGGTGCTCATCACGGTGTCCACGCTGTGGGCGGGGATCACGACCGCGGCTTCCGCCGCCGCAACGGTCATGATGAAGAACACGAACACCTGGCCCGAAGGGTCGCCCAGGAAATGCGAGAACGCGATGAAGTTCAGGTTGACCGCGAGCAGCATCAGCTCGATCGCCATCAGCAGGACGATCAGGTTCTTGCGGTTGAGGAAGAT
>DUJI01000077.1 GCA_013329855.1 Thermoplasmata archaeon
CGGCTTGCCCGTCCTCAGGACATACTCCGTGAGGCCGCGACCCAGGGGCTGGGGGCCCGGCGGATCCTCCTCCTCGTCGACGAAGTACGGGAAGGTGAGCGAGTCGGCGCCCGGTTCGTGGAGAGCGATGTAGAAGTTCTTCGCGGGCATGAGCTCGCCCACGATCCCGTGGATGGATCGGAACAGCTCGTGGAGGTTCTCCGCCGTGCTCGCGGCCTGGGTAATCCGGTACAGCGCGGATTGCACGCGTTCCGCCCGGACCCGCTCCGTGATGTCCAGGGCGATCCCGAAGACCCCGAGGACGGGCCCGTCCTTCTCGCGGAGCGGTTCCACGTGGACGTCGAAGATGCGCTCATGCCACTCCTGCTCGAACCGGCTCGCCTCGCCCTGGAGGGCGCGGCGGTGGGCGGCGACCATGGGCATGTCCGGGTCGTCCGTCTGGGCGAACTCCTGGAGCGTGAGGCCGTTCACCTGGTTCGGCCGGAGGCCGATCCGCGCGAGTCCGGACCCCACGGAGGAGGTGAACCGGAGGTCCATGTCCAGGGTCCAGAGGATGAAGGGGGCATGCTTGCTCATGAGTCCGATGCGCTCCTCGAAGTCGCGCATGGTCTCCTCGAGCCTCCGCCGCTCCTCGATCCCTGCAGCGAGGGCCCGCCCCTGCTCCTGGACCCGGACCTTGATGCGCGCCTTCTCGATCTGGTCCTCGACCTCCATGGGGAGGACCTCGTTGTAGCGGGCGGTCTTCACGAGGTAGCCCGTCGCGCCCGCGCCCAGGGCCTTCACCGCCTGGTCCTCGGTTCCCGAGGCCACGACGAAGATCTTGGGCGTGTGGGGTAGCCGCCCCACGAGGCCCTTCAGGACCTCGAAGGCGGACAGGTCGCGAACCTTGTGATCCAGGATGATCGCATCAAACGCCTGAGAAAGGGCGAGCCGCAGGCCTTCCTTGCCCGAGACCACCGCGGTCACCTTGAACCCGCGCCGGCCCAGGGCGATCGCGCTCAGCGTGAGATGGTCCTCGTTCGCGTCGATGACCAAGACCTCGCCGAGGGGAGCCGAGGTCCGCTTCGCGCTCATGGAGGGAGCTTCGGCGACCATGCGACCTCGCTACGGCCCGGTCCGTGCCGGGGGATGCAGTCGTGGGGTGATCCTTCCAAGCTTCCACGTTGCTATAAAGGCCTTCCGCAGCGATTCGCAACTAACGAAACCACAGCGGCCCGGCCTCGGGCGGCTCCGACGGGCCGCTCGTGACGAACGTCAAAAGAAAATCGCGTGCAAAAGTTGAAGGTTCCTCAGGACCCCACGGCTCGGTCGTGAAGGTCGCCGTCCTCGGCGTCGGCGGACTGGGACGAATCATTGCGCTCGAGCTGGCCTCCGATCCGCACGTGAAGGAGCTCGTCCTTGCGGATGTCCACGGGGACCGTTCCAAGGCCCTGCGGTCCATCGGGCGGACCGCGGTCGTGTATCCGCTCCAGGTGGACGTGGGCGACCCCATCGGCCTCCAGGAAGTCCTCGCAGGTGCCGACGTGGCGGTCAACGCGACGCTCCCCGAGCACAACCTCGCGGTCATGTCGGCCTGCCTGGAGGCGGGCTGCTCCTACGTGGACGCCTGGGGCCTGAGTCCCGTGGCGCCCGGCGAGCGGCCCGGCGTCCTGGACCAGCTGGACCGGGACGACGCGTGGAAGAAGCGCGGCCTGACCGCCGTCGTGACCATGGGCTCCGATCCGGGCATCTCCAACCTCATGGCCCGCGCCGCCGCGGAGCGGCTCCAGACCGTGGACGAGATCCGGATCCTCAAGGCGGCCGCCGGAGGCGGGAACATCGAGGGCTATCCGCTCTACTCCCGCGCCGTGTTCCTCCGGGACGCCCTCTCCCCGCCGACGGTCTGGGAGGACGGGAAGCTGGTCCCCCAGGCCTTCGTCAGCGGCGAGGAGGACTTCGAGTTCCCCGCACCCGTGGGCAAGCGCCACGTCTACCAGTTCTACCACGAGGAGGTCTTGACCCTCCCGCGACGCCTTGGACGCCCCGTCCGCCGCGTGTGCTACAAGCACGACATCAACCCGGAGCTCGTGCGGGCCATCGTCGCCCTGGAGGGCCTCGGGCTGCTCGCGGAGGACAAGCGCCTGCCGCTGGGCGGCGGCCGGATGACCTTCCGCGACGCCTTCCTCGCCACGTTCCCCGAACCCTCCACGTTGATCGGGCCCGTGGCGGGCGCCATGGCCATCGTCGCGGACGTCCTCGGAGTGCGCGGGGACGGGACCCGCGCGCGCAGCACCGCATCCATCGTGGTCGACCACCGCGAGGCGAACCGGAGACGGGGAACCACCGCGGAGCGGTATCTCACGGCGGGCGCGGTGGCCGCCGCCGCCGCCCTCCTCGCGGACAAGAAGGCCCTGCGCCCCGGCGTGCTGGCCCCCGAGGAGCTGCCTCCGGAGCGGGTCCTCCCGGACCTGAGCGCGCGGGGGATCACGTTCGAGATCCACGAGTCGACGGCCTAGGTCCGCCGCGTCGAGTCTTTATGGCAGGAGGCCGTTCGCGACGCCCCCGGGACTTGACATGACCCTCCGCAACCCGACGCTCACCGCCCTCCGAGGGGTCCGGGTGGGGCACGCCCAGGACCTGAGCGC
>DUJI01000101.1 GCA_013329855.1 Thermoplasmata archaeon
AGCCTGCACCACAGGGGCCACGTCGAGGCGTGAAGCCCGGGAGTGCGTCCGCACGCTCTCGACCATGCCCAACCGGGACGGCACGACGCGCCTGGACGTCGTGGTCGGGGGCGACGCCGCCGAGTACGCCCGCTCCGTCGTCGCGTCCCCGGAGCCGTTCCTCGTGCCGTGGGAGCGCCCTGAGCTCGTGCCGGCACCGCCCCCGATCGGGCCCGTACCCACCGTGGTGGAGACCGTGGCCCCGCGCCGCGGCCGCGGACGTCCGCCCACCGTGCCGCTCACGGACCTCGTGTCGAACTGCATGGCCCGCCTCCCCGAGGACCTCAAGGCGAAGCTCGCAATCGGCATGCCCAACGTCCTGGCCGACGTCGAGGACCGCATCCACGTCGCCAAGGACCAGGTCGCGTAGATCTGCCACCGGGTCGCGGACGCGGAGACCGCGGAGCCGCGGCTGTCGGCCCTCGAGGGCTGCCTGTGCCCGCGCGGGATCCCATCCGCCCTGCAGCTCGTCCTCGGGACCCGCGAACGTGGGCCGTTTCTCCCGGAGTGACCACGCACTTCCGGGATTCCAGGACCATAGAAACGGACCGCGTAGCTCTGCGGTAGCTGTCCCGCCCGCACTCCCGGGGAAAAACAGAACATTTCCTCCGGAGACACAAATAGGCTACTTGCCAATAATGGCAACGAGGGAAGCGCATGTGGAGGAAACCAAAGGTAGGCATCTTTGCCATCGTTGTGGGCCTGTTGCTTGCGGGTGCGATCGTTGTCGTCCCTCCGGGCGTGAGCGCGGCGTCACCCTTTCGGACGACGTCCAGTCTGTACGAGCTCGTCCAGGGGTACGCGGGCCTGTCGGGGTGCCGCAGCTTCTCGGTTAATGGAGCGCACGTGGGCGTCTGCGGGCAGCCGACCGCCAACGGCACGGCCGTGACGACCACCCTTGACGGACGCTCCGTCACGACCTGGATCGAACCGCAAGGTCAGGACTACGTCGTGCACTCCGCCGCCGGCACCACCCTCGTCCGGAAGGGAGACCGAATCTTGGATCCTGAGGTGCAATACTCCTTCTACGTCAACTCAGCCGGTTCAGGGTCGAACGCGGGCTCCTATGCCGCATGCCTGTACACGTGGGACTCGAGCGCGGGCGTCACGTTGGAGTCGGAGTACGAACCGCAGTTCCACACCTACGTCTATTGGTCCGCCGAAGCGATCAACTGGAATGGCCCGTCCTTCGCCCTCATCCCGCCGGTCTGCGCCCCAGGAGCCTACCTGACGGGATCGTGGAACTACTGGTTTGCGGATGGGGCCGGGAGCAGCTGCGCCGCTCCCTACTGCATGATGCCCGTTTCCGGGAGCGCCACGTTCACTACTCATCCGGAGGAGATCACCACGGCGACGGTGACCGTGGGCTGGGGATACGTGGGGATTATACCCCTCTGATGCCCTACGGAGCATCATGACCATCACGGAGGCAGAGGCGCAGGAGTTCCGCCGTCGGTGGCCGAGGCGGCGGATCGCTCTCGTGGGCGGGATCCTCGCCGTCGACGTCGCCGTCCTGGTCCTCGCCCCGCTTCCGGGATGGGCGCAGGCCGCGCTCGGCGTCGTCGCGACCGGGGCCCTGCTGCTCCTCATCCGAGATGGGCTTGTGAGGGCGGCCCCCCCGCGGAAACCGTGACGTTCCTGCTCGTGCTCCAGGAGTTCGCGCGGCGAGGGTACGTGACCGCGGCCTTCCCCGACGGCGTGGAGACCCGGATCCGCACGATCGGGAACTTGGTGACCGCGAGGGAGCACAGCGCGGTCCTCGCGGTGGATCTCGAGGCAGTCGACGCGGCCCTGCGCCGCGGAGATCTCCCCGATTGGCTCATGCGGGAGCTGCTGGGATTCCGGCATATGTCTTTAAAAATCTTTGACGATAAATAAAAATGCTTGCAGGTCGTTATCAGGAAGCGCCATGCGGCAGCGCGACCAGGACGAGCAAGACGCGGCCGCGGAGGACCTCGAGGACGTCGACCAGGACGTCCACGTAGACGACCAGGACGTCCTACTTGCCGATCGTCGGCGGCACCGCGGGGTTCGCGCGGAACCGCTTGAGGCTCTCAACGAGGCCCTCGAGGATCTGCAGGAGCGCGGGATCCTTGGCGGCCGCGGCGAGCTCGAGGACCGCGGGCGGAATCTCATGGGCCTCACAGATTAATAACCTTCGTCCCTGGAAGGTTATCCTATTGAACCTTTGGATCGGACGTCGACGGGAGTCGTCCCGCCTCCCTGCGAGCGGCCTTGTCCCCCTTCGAATCGCGCGTCTGCAACCATTTATATTCGGGTGCCCCATTGTATCTTCCCGCATGGCCGAAACGGGACGGCTCCCGCCGGGACAACGCCACGTCCGCAAGTGGCCCCGGCTCGACTTGGGCATCGTCCCGCGCTTCGATCCAAGCACGTGGGACTTCCGCGTGGACGGCGAGGTGGACGCGCCCCTCCGGCTCACGTACGAGGAGTTCCTCGCGCTCCCCCGAGCCTCCGTGCGGTCCGACTTCCACTGCGTGACGGGCTGGACCACGTACGACAACGCGTGGGAGGGCGTGGCTTTCCGCGCACTCGCGAATCGCGCGAGGGTCCGGCCCCGGGCCCGCTTCGCCACGTTCGCCTGCGGCGACGGGTACACTACCTCCCACCCCCTCACCGTGCTGCACGATTCCGACTTCCTCATGGCCTGTCGGTGGGAC
>DUJI01000212.1 GCA_013329855.1 Thermoplasmata archaeon
ACGATGCCGCGTCGCGTCCACATGGATCGGCGGGACCTGCGTGTACGGAGCGCGGCCGCGGCACTGATGCGGGCCAAGGCTCATGAACGGGGGTCGCCCATTGGGGTCTGCCCAAACAAGACCTGACGCGCGGCCCCTCGAGGGCCGGCGTCGTTCTTTCCCCTCACTCGCGCGGCGCATTCACCTGGGACACGAAGACGCGGTGGATGCTCCCCCACATCTTGCCGCTTCGGGGCAGCTTGTTCTCGAAGTTGTTGATGCTCGCCCAGGCCTCGAACGCGGCCTTGGTGGGCCGGTCGTACTTTCCGGACAGAGGTCCGTGGTAGAAGCCGAGACGCGTCAGCCCGCGCTGCAACTCCCGGACGAGGGACGGCGTCAACGGGACCACGTCGGCCGGGTTCTCCCGGTTCAGCAGGGTCACGTCGTAGATGTTGAAGACCCGGGTGAGCTCTTCGATGGGCACGGGGTGGTCGTCCACGCGGACATCGATCCAGCGATCGTTGAGCCCGCCGTAGCCGCCCTTGGGCCGGACCACGACGAGGGCCGCGGACTGCTGGCCGCGCTTGTCACCGCCCGCTTTCTGGCCGGCATGGAGCGCGGCGAGCAGGCGGACCGGAAGGTCGCCCTCCGTGGACTCGAAAGCGCGGGCCATTCCCTTGACGACCGCCTCGCCCGCGAGGATGTTCCCCTGGCACGCATAGTTCCGGCCGACGACGTGTCCCGCCCACTCGAAGCAGTCGTCCCCTGTGAAGGACGCGGCACGGCCGCGTGCGTCGATCACGCCCACCTGGCGCTGGGCCGCCATGGCGTCGTTCTTCGTAAGGCGCTGAATGACGTCCTTCGGATGCAAACCTCGCTTCAGGAGCGCGAGCCCCCGCGGACCGTACGCTGTGTTCGCGTACGACTGCGTGGCCACCGCGCCGACGCCCGCCTGGGCCCAAGGCACGACGGACCCGACCGCGACGAAACGGGACTCGACGGCGACCCCCAGGTCCTTCGTCCTCGGGTCGAACGCGACGATGCTGAACGTGGAGGGCCGGGGCTGCGCCATGGGACTGGTACCCGAACCCCCGGAACCGTATTTCAAGGAGCCGCCGGCATCCTTATCCTCGACGACGATTCCGGGGGCCGCGTGAACGTCCTCCTCGACCTCTGGGGCGTGCTGCTCGATTCGGACCGTATGCAGCGCGAGTACGGCCGGGAACTCGCGCGGCGGATGGCGGAGCGATTCGGCGGCGCGGAGGATCGCTGGTTGCGCGCGCACACGGCCGCGTGGATGGAGTACGTGGCCCGGATCGAGTCCGCGGACTGGAGCCGCCAGTCCTGGTCCAAGACCGTGGATCGGCTGGACGGGGAATTCGCCGTGGGCATCCTCGAACGGATGGAGGTTTCCTGGCGTCCCCCCGATCCGGTCCGTTTCTCCATGGAACTCGACCGGGATGTCCTGTCCCGGATCGACGCGCGCTTCCCGGATGCCCGCACCGCCGTCGAGCGATTGCGGTCCGCGGGGCACAAGGTGTATGTCGCGACCCAGGCCACGGACGCGAACGCCCGCGGCGCGCTGACGGGCGCGGGACTCTTGGGATTCTTGGACGGTTTGTTCACGGGGACGAGCCAGGATGCATCGAAGTCCCAGGCGGAATATTGGCATCGCGTGCGAGGCGCGCTCGACCGGGGGACCGCGCCGGGCGTCGTCGTGGACGACCGTGCGGACTACCTCGCGGCCGCGAAGTCGGCAGGGTTCGTCGCCCTCCTCCTCGACCGTGACGAAATCTACCGAGCGGAGACCGTGCCGTCCCACGTCAGGGCCACCCTTCGGAACCTCGCGGGGTTGCCCCAGTTCGTCGACGTCCTCGAGCACGAGGGAAATACCTCCACCTAGAGGCACGGACCTAGGATGGGGCGGAGGCCCGTCTACGGTCGCACGCGCTCCAGCTTCACGTAGCGCACCTCGTCGCCGACCTCGCCGAAGAGAATCTGCTTCTTCACCCCGTGCGCGAGGCGCACCGCGCGGCTGATCTCCGGCCACGCGCCCCGGTGTCCCTTGGGCACCACGTGGACGAGGTACTTCGCGTGGTGGACCTCGGGGTCGCCCTCGTACGCCCGGAAGTGGGCTCCGTACTTGAAGCCCGTTTTGGAGATGACGCCCCGCGCGGTGAGGTCCTCGTAGGCACGCAGCCGGAGGGCGAAGTCGGGCTGGACGGCCTTCGCCTCCCTCAGGAGCCGAGGAAGGCGGATGGGGCGGTCCGTGTCTGCGTTCCGCACCTCGATGAGCCCGGCCTGGAGGAGGAACGCGGTCTCCAAGAGGCTAAGCTGGAGGCGACGGCCCACGATCTTGCCGTAGTAGCCCGCCTCATGGAGACGCCTTGCCTGCTCCTCGTCGAGCACGACCGCGCGGTCCCCTTGGAAGTAGGCGAGCACCTTCTCCGGGACCACGGGCGAGGACCGGTGCCCGCGGGGGGCCGCCTCGCGGAACGCATAGTAGGTCACGTCGGACTCCTCGTCGACGAGTCCCAGGAGGAGCGCCTTCCGGACGGAGGCTGCTTCCTCTGCGCGTTGGAGGAGCTCGGCGAGGTCGAACACGGCGCGTTCGCTCAGGGCCCGCACCCAGTACTTGCTCGGCGTCTTCCGCGGCGCGCCGCCGCGCGGGAGCACATGGAAGTCCACGGGCCCCTCTTGGGGTTCGACGACGTAGCCGCGCTGGCGCAGGTCGCGGTACACCAGGTACCGGATTTCGAATGCCCCGCCCTCGGCCCCCGCGGCGCGGAAGAGCGCTCCGAGGGACACGGGTCGGCCGTTCCGCCGGACCGTGAGCCGATCGGCCTCCACGAGGTACACAGCCTCCAGGAGGGACAGGTCGAGGCCGCCTCCCGAGCGGGGCGCGCCGAAGTAGCCACGGTTGTACAGGGTGCTCGCCTCCGCCGGATCGTCCACGGAGACGCGGTCCTCGCGGAGTTCCCCCGCCATCGCACGGCGAACGCCGCGCCGTCGATAAAGGGTTCGGAGCCGAGCCGCCGACCACGAGGCGATGCCCGCTCCCCTAGAACGGGTGCGGGGCATTTATATAGAAGTACTCTTGTTGTCAATCACCGTGAAGCGGGACCAGCTCATCGACTCCGTCCGAGACGTCCTCGCCAAGACGGGTTTCTTCCTCTCGGAGCCTCACGGGGAGCGCGGGCTGTGCTTCGACTTCGTCGCGCGCCGGGACAACCTCCTCCTGATCGTGAAGGTCCTCCAGAACGTGGACGCCTTGAACAAGGCGACCGCGGAAGAACTCAAGAACATCGCGCGCAGCCTGCGTGGGTCGCCCGTGGTCATCGGGGACCGCACGGGAACAGGCGGCCTCGAAGACGGCGTGATCTACAGCCGGTTCGGCGTGCCCATCCTCTCGCGCAAGACGTTCCTCGACTTCTTCCAGGAGGGCGTCCCGCCGTTCATCTACTCGGCCCCGGGGGGCCTCTATGTGAAGCTGGACACGGACTCCTTGCGCAGGATCCGCGAGCAGGGCCAGCTCTCCCTGGGCACGCTCGCGGAGATCGCGGGCGTCTCCCGGCGCACGATCCAGATGTACCTGGAGGGGATGTCCGCTTCCATCGATGTGGCCGCGCGCCTCGAGCAGTTCCTCCACGAACCCCTGGTCCTCCCCGTGGACCCGTTCGCCTTCCTCTCCTCGGAGGAGGCGGTCCCCCCGGCCGCCGCGCAGCTCGAGGCATTCGAGCGCGAGCTGTTCCAGCGCCTGGAGCGCCTCGGATACAACGTCCTGCCCACCGTGCGCAGCCCCTTCGACGGGCTCGCGCGCCATGAGGAGCGGACGTACCTGGCCGGCGTGGAGTCGGCCGACACGAAGCTGGAGCAGAAGGCGACCATCGTGTCCAACATCGGCCGGGTCGTCGAGAAGGACGCGGTCATGTTCGTCGAGCGCCGGACGATCCGCCTCAGCATCCAGGGCCTTCCTGTGATCGCGAGGGAGGAGCTCCGCAAGGTGAAGAACCGCGACGCCGTGGAGGACCTCATCGCGGAGAGGAAAGGCTGATGGACGAGGTCCGCCTCGGCGGGGCCTCCGTGTCCATCCTCCCCGTCGTCCGGGGGCTCCC
>DUJI01000037.1 GCA_013329855.1 Thermoplasmata archaeon
GAACCGGTACGTCCGTCCGATCTCCTTCCGTCCGACGCGGGAGGGGTTCGCGATCTCGTCGAGCGTGCGCGGCACGTTGCACTGGCGGCAGGCGGCGTACAGGGACGCGGCGACGACGCCCTCGATGGACCGCCCGCGGATCAGGTTCTTGTTCACGGCCTTGCGGTAGACCATGGCCGCCGTCTCGCGCACGTTCCGCGGCAGGCCCATGCCGCTCGCCATCCGGTCCAACTCGCTCAGGGCGAACGCCAGGTTGCGCTCCGTCGCGTTGCTCACGCGGATGCGGCGCTGCCACTTCCGAAGGCGGTAGAGCTGCGCGCGGTTCCGCGTCGGGATGGACTTGCCGTAGGAGTCCTTGTTCTTCCAGCCAATCGTCGTGGACAGGCCCTTGTCGTGGATCGTGTACGTCATAGGCGCGCCCGTGCGCGCGCGCTTCTCGCCCTGCTCCACATCGAACGCGCGCCACTCGGGCCCCTGGTCGATCATCTGGTCGTTCAGGACGAGCCCGCACTCCTCGCAGATCAGCTCGCCGCGCTCGTAGTCGAACGTCAGATGGCCCGAGTTGCACTCGGGGCACCTAGTGACCTCTTCGGCCTCTTCGATCTTCTTCGTGGGCATGCTTTCCCTCACCGATGAACACGTCCGCCCCCACCAGGGACGGCGCCGCGGGGACCGACGGACGGACCGTCGTGAAGGGTTCCTTCACGGGCCCGAACACGCGGATCACGCGGCCGAGGGGGCGGTTCCGCTTGTCCAACACCTCAGCACCCCTCGCCGCCGTGAGCTCCGAGCGTACGAGAAGGCTCCCATCGTGGCCGATGTTCTCGACCACGCCGAGCCTCCGCGTGCCCCCTCTCATCTGGAAGCGTGGGATGAAGTCGTTCGTATTTAAGGGTTACGGAATTCTCAAGTAGAAAGAAGGCCTCGAGCGGAGAAGTTTTCAAACGCCTTTCGGTGGATTCTTCGGCCCGGTTTCCGCTGGAGTCCGAAGGATGTCCTACGCGCGCGGAGTACTTAACCCCGCGGGGTTCTTCCCGCCCGAACCGGCGGCACGGTGAGAGCCTGGCGCATCGTCTGGTCCTCGTGGGGTTCGGCAACGTCGGGCGGGAGTTCGCCCGCCTGCTCCTGGAGCGGCGGAGCGAGCTCCGCCGCGAGCTCGGCCTCGAAGCCCACGTGGTCGCCATCCTCACCGGGAGGCACGGCTGCGTGGAGAACCTGAAGGGAATCGACCTCCGCAAGGCCCTGCGGCTGGCCGAGGCAGACCGGCCCCTCACCTCGTGCGGCCGCGCGATCGCGGCGGATTCCGTGGCCTACGTGCGCAGGGCCCGCGCGGACGTCGTGGTCGAGATCACGCCGCTCCGCATCGCGGCGGAGCAGCCCGCCCTCGACCGCATCGTCGCGGCGCTGACCAGCGGGAAGCATGTGATCACGGCGAACAAGGGTCCCGTGGTCTACCACTACGCCCGCCTCCGGGACTTGGCGCGGCGCAAGCACGTGGGCTTCCGCTGCGAAGGCACGGTCATGGACGGCGCGCCCGTGTTCAACCTCTTCCAAGAGACGCTGCGCGGCGCCCACGTGGAATCCTTCGAGGGCATCCTGAACAGCACGAGCAACTACATCCTGTCCGAGATGGAGGCCGGGCGTTCCTACGAGGACGGCGTGGAAGCCGCGCGGCGGATGGGGTTCCTGGAGACGGACCCGTCCATGGACCTCGAAGGGTGGGACGCGACCGTGAAGGCCTGCCTTCTCGCGAACGTCCTCATGGGAGGACGCCTGCGGCCCGAGGCCGTGCCGCGACAAGGGATCGCGGGAATCCGCGCCGGCCGCGTCCAGGAGGCCCGCGCACTCGGCCGCCGCGTGAAGCAGGTGGCCCGCGGTTGGAAGGAGGGTCGCGAGGTGCGGGTCTCCGTGTCCGTGGAGGAGCTCCCGCTCGACCATCCCCTGGCCGCCATCGAAGGCACCTCGAACGCGCTGCTCGTGCGCACGGACATGCTGAAGGAGCTCCTCCTCTCGGAGCGGGATCCCGGACTGCGGCAGACGGCGTTCGCGGTGTACTCGGATCTCATCGCCATCCATGAGGGCCGGTGGCTCCCGTAGGGCAGTCTTATATCGCGAGGACCGGATGGCCGAGGGATGCGGGTCGCCACGGGCGGGACGTTCGACATCCTGCACGACGGTCACAAGGCCCTCCTGGGCGCCGCATTCGGCCTCCGCCCCGAGTCGGTCCTCATCGGGATCACGTCGGACCGGTTCGCTCGGGAGTCGCGTCGCGAGGTGAACCCCTACGGCGTCCGGGAGCGGAACCTGCGGCGGCTCCTCCGGGCCCGAGGCTGGACCCGGTTCTCTGTCGAGCCCATCGACGACGTGGTCGGCCCCGCGGACGACCGGCCAGACCTGGACGTCCTGGTCGTCTCCGCGGAGCGGGCCCACGTCGGCCGGGAGCTCAACGAAGCCCGCGAGCGGAAGGGCCTGCGCCCCCTCGAGGTGCGCGCCGTGCCCATGGTCCTGGCGGAGGACGGTTTGCCCGTCCAGTCGCGCCGCATCCGGACGGGGGCGATCGATCCGCACGGGAAGCGGCGGACGCCGCTCCGCGTCCACGTGGGCTCGGACAATCCGGTAAAGGTCCGCGCCGTGCGCCGCGTGTTGAGCGACCTCTTCGACCGCGTCCGGGTGTCCGCCGTGCCCGTGGCCACGGGCGTCCCCGAGCAGCCCGTGGACCAGCAGGCGCCCGTGGGCGCAAGGAACCGCGCCCGCGCCGCCTTGACCGACGCGGACTTCGGCGTGGGGGTCGAGGCGGGGCTCCTGTGGGACGCCTCCGTGGGCGACTACTTGGACGTGCAGTACTGCGCCGTGGTCGACCGCGCAGGCCGCGTGACCGTGGGGCACGGCCCCGGGTTCGAGTACCCGCCCCCCGTGATCGAGCGCGTCAAGGCGGGCAAGACCGTGGGGGAGGCCATGGCGGAGATCACGGGCATCCGGGAAATCGGCTCCAAGTACGGGGCCATCGGCTACCTGACGGGCCGGCGGATGGACCGCGACGCGCTGACGGAGGCCGCGGTCCTCATGGCCATGGTGCCACGGATCCGCCGTGATCTCTACTCGCGCTAGCCCTCACTGGGGCGCGACGAACCACTGGGCCTGGCAGCGCCCGCACCAGATTGCGTTGTTCACGACGACGAACTCGGACCGCTGCAACCCGCTCATGGGGTCCGGGCTCGCCCCCCCGCTCGCGAAGCGCGCGGCCGCCACATGGCTCTTGCAAACCCCGGCGCCGCAGAACCGGCAGGTCGCACGGGCTTGGTTCTCGCAGTAGTAGCAGAGCATGCACCGCCATGCGATTCGGAGGCGAAGTGCCTTTCGGCACCGCGCCTGAACCCCAGGAGAACCATGTCCAACCCGGAATCCGGTGACCGAACTTACTGTAGCCGCACAAGCTTTTTAGTGCCAGGGTCGTTCGAGCCCGTGGGGTCTCCCATGCCGGCCAGGATCGCCATCAACGGATACGGAACGATCGGGAAGCGTGTCGCCGACGCCGTCTCGCTGCAGGACGACATGAGGATCGTGGGCGTCGCGAAGACGAAGCCCAACTTCGAGGCGAAGATCGCCGCCCGGAAGGGCTATCCGGTCTACGCGAGCGACCAGGACTCCGCCGCGAAGTTCGCCAAGGCCGGGTTCAAGGCCGCGGGGACGCTGGAGGACCTGCTCAAGGAGGCCGACCTGGTCGTGGACTGCACGCCCGAGGAGAGCGGCTACAAGCCCCTGTACGAGAAGGCGGGCGTGAAGGCGATCTGGCAGGGAGGCGAGGAACACTCCCTGACCAACCTCTCGTTCAACGCTGCCGCGAACTACGCCGACTGCATCGGCGCGCCCTTCGTCCGCGTGCCGTCGTGCAACACGACAGGTCTCATCCGCACGCTCTATCCGCTCGACGCCCACCTCGGCGTGGAGAAGGTCCTCGCGGTCATGGTGCGCCGCGCCGCGGACCCGGGTGACTCCAAGAAAGGCCCCATCAACGCGATCGAGCCCGAGCTGGAGATGCCGAGCCACCACGGACCCGACGTGCAGAGCGTGCTGCCGAAGCTGAACATCCACACGATCGCGGTCAAGGTGTCCTCCACCCTGATGCACCTCCACGCCGTCTCCGTGGACCTGAAGAAGGAGGCGGACCCTGCGCAGATCCTTGATGTCTGGAAGCGCTTCCCCCGCGTGGTGTTCGTCTCCGGCGGCGAGGGCGTCAAGTCGACGGCCCAGATCATGGAGCTGGCGCGAGACCTCGCCCGGGACCGATCGGACCTGTATGAGATCGCCGTCTGGCAGGACGGCGTCCACGTGGTCGACGGCAAGCACCTGTACTACTTCCAGGCGGTGCACCAGGAGTCCGACGTGGTGCCCGAGAACGTGGACGCGATTCGTGCCCTCCTGCAGCTCGAGCAGGACGGCCACCGGAGCATGGAGAAGACGGACCGCTCCATGCGGATCGGGCTCGCGAAGTGAGCTGCGAGCGGCTCAGGCTCCGCGCTCCAGGCGCCGGATGCGCTTCGTCGCGCGCTGGAGAACACCCATGAGGGCGTGGAACTCCCACTTGCTCGGCACGGAGCGGCCGACGAGCCGGCGGAACATGACTTTGGTCCGCGCGCGCTTGTGGGCCGGATAGTCGGTCGCCTCGAGGAGCGCCGCGAAGGCCTCGTGGAGCTTCTCCTTCTCGAACCCGGAGGCCTCGCGTCGCGGTCGCCTCCCCGCCCGCGCGGCGAAGAGCTCGTAGAGGACGACGGTCGCGGCGTGGGAGAGATTCAGGATGGGGTACTCCTCGGCGGCGGGGATCGTAACAAGGAGGTCGCACTCGGCGAGCTCCTCCTCGGAGAGCCCGAAGTCCTCGCGGCCGAACGCCACGGTCACGGTGCCCCGCATCGGAGCCACGCGGGCCGCCAGATCGCGAGCGCCCACGGAGATTCGCGCGAAGCGCTTCTCGCTCCGGGTGTCGATCCCCGAGGTGCCGACCAGGAGGTCGCTGCCGCGGACGGCCTCGGCGAACGAGTTCGCGTGCGTCGCGCCTTCCAGGATGTCGCTCCCGTGCATGGCCCGCTTCCTCGCCTCGCCCCCTAGGGGGCAGGACCGCACCAGGGCGAGGTCGGCGGCTCCGAAGTTCTTCATGGCGCGGGCGACCGCTCCCACGTTCCCTTCGTTCTTCGGCTCCACGAGCACGACACGGACCCGGGGCATCGGAGCGCTATAGTATCTACGATACATTATGACGTTGGCATGCGGGTCGCGCTCAAGATCGCGTACGACGGCCGGGACTTCCACGGGCACCAGCGGCAACCCGTGGACCGGACCGTGGAGGGCGAGTGCCTCGCCGCGCTCAAGGCCGCACGGATCCTGGCGGACCCCCGGGAAGCCTTCTTCCGCAGCGCCAGCCGGACGGACCGCGGCGTGAGCGCGGTAGGGAACGTCATCGCGTTCAACACGGACCTCCAGCCCGAGGGGGCGCTCGGCGCGTTCAACGACAAGGCGAGGCAGGTCTGGGCGTGGGCTGCCGCGGAGGTCCCGGCCGATTTCCATCCCCGGCACGCGATCCAGCGATGGTACCGGTACCATGTGCTCGAACCCGTCCCCCTCCCGCCCCTTCGGGCGGCCGCCCGATGCTTCGTCGGCCAGCATGACCTCCGGTGGTTCACCTCGGATCCTCCTCAGGGGCTCTGGACCCTCGACCGCGTGGACGTCACCGAGGATGGGGCCGTGACCTGTATCGACGTCCGTGCCCGCAGTTTCCGGCGGGGGATGATCCGTCGCGTCGTGGCTGCCCTGCTCGGACACGCGCAGGGCGACGTGTCCCTCGAGTCGATCCGCGCCGCGTTGCGCGGCGAGCGTCACGACTTCGGGATGGCGCCGGCGGCGCCGCTGACACTAATGGATGTGCGCTACGATGTGAAGTTCCGTACCCTCCTAAAGCCGAAAGTCCTCGGCGAGTGGGACGAGCTCGGACGCGACTTGTTCCTGCGTCAGAAACTCTTCGAGGCAATCCACCAGGCGGTGGCCTCGCCATTGAATCCGCCAGGCAGGCGCTGATCTCTCCATGAGACCGCGCCGCGAGGCGCCGCCTGGAGATCGGAGTCTCGCGGCCTGTGCGGGTCTCCGAAACGGGCTCGGGAACGTTTTCGGCAGGGGCAAGGTCGGCAATCTTGCGGTTCGAATACTGCTCTAACGTCGCAACCGTCGGCGCTCGAACAACGCGTGCGGAAACGTATTTATAATGTGTTGACGCTTCCGGCGCTTCAAGGCTTGAGTGGAGGAGTCGACAATGATAAAAAACCTATTCAGGTCGACCACTCTGCGTGCGTTGGTCATCGTCTACGTGATGATCGCCGCGAGCTTCGTCTTCGTCGGGCAGGCCAATTCTGCCGCCGCAGCGAGCACGCGCAGCACGCTTGTGATCGGAATTCAGAATGACATGGTGAACATGAACCCGTGGGACCCCGGTACCAATAGCGTCTGGAAGGCCTATCAGACCGAGTGGGGCCTCGAAGCCCTCTTCGGTCAGGACCCCGACTTCGCGGTTTACCCGTCCCTGGCGGATCCCGCTCAGGGAGGCGCGAACTGCCCGGCCGGATCATTGCCGAGCAACCCCGGCTATTGCGTTGATTCCTCGGGATTGAACGTGACCGTCTTCATCCGGCAGGGTGCGTCGGGCGTTCCCAAGTTCTGGGACGGCACGACGCTGACGCCGCTGGACGTCGTCTTCACGTACCAGACCCTGGCGTGGTCCACGGCGGAGAACGGGGTCCTGCAGGCGCTGTGGTGGGACGTCCCCCGCGTGCACCTGTGGAAGTACTACGTGGACAGCTCGAACACGAGCATGTCCCACATCGGCGTAGAACCGGGTGCCGCCGGCACGAACTCGGTCGTATTCCACCTGGCGTTGCCCTACGCCCTGTTCTTCTACGACACGATGCTCACGGGGATTATCCCGGAGCACATCTGGGCCAATCACCTGCAGAGCGGCCACCCCCTGAATCTGACGACGGCCGAACCTCTGACGGACACCTGGGACCGGTCCATTGACTTCGGTTACGGGACCGCCGGGCAGTACACAGCCGCGATGGGCACCGGGCCGTTCATGGTGACCTCGTGGATTCACAACTCGAACTCGTCCGTGGTCCTGAACCCGAACTACTGGGGCAAAGGGATTGCGAGCGCGTCCCACGTGTGGCGCGGCGTGAACTACCCGTTCACTCCGAACTCCCAGACCGGCGTGAAGGACATCGAGTTCAAGGTGTACGGCAGCCTGGATGTCGTCAGCTTGGCGCTGCAGAAGGGTGAAATCGACACCCTCCTGTGGTCCCTGACCCCGGGCTTCCTGAACCAAGTTCAGTCCAACCCGGCCATCGGCGTCGCGACGTCGACCGACTCAGGCTATTTCTACATCGCCTTCAACATGCGGAAGGCCCCGTGGAATGACCTCTGCCTGCGCCAGGCCATCTCGATGGCGATCGACAAGGCGTACATCGTGAACACGCTCATGGGCGGCTTCGGTCTCGCGGGCACGGTCCCGATTGGCCAGACGAACTCGCTGTACATCAACACGAGCGCGTCCCCGCCGACGTTTGACCTCGCGGGCGCGGCGACGAAGCTTGATGGCTGCGGATACGCTGTCAACCCCGCAACCGGGTTCCGTACGACGCCCTCGGGCGCCCCGATCGCGGCTTCGATCCTGTCCCCGCCCAAGGACTACGACCCGGTCCGCGCGAGCGCGGCCATCATGATTTCGAACAACCTGAAGTCGATCGGCCTCGACATCGACGCGGCCCCCACGAGCTTCGACACGATCGTGACCAAGGCGTTCACGCAGCCGGTGAGCTTCGACATCTACATCCTGGGCTGGTCCCTGGGCGACTTCCCGGAGACCTACCTCTGCAACTTCTTCTGCAGCAACCAGGACCCGAACATCAACCCGGCTGGCGCGAACTCGCCCGGCTACGTGAACCCTGAAGTGGACAGCCTCCTTGCCCAGGCCGCGGTGACCGTCGACACGACGACGCGGGTCTCCATCATCAAGCACGTCGAGGGAATCATCACCCACGACATCCCCTGGAACGTCCTGTACTACCGCAAGAACATCAACGCGTACCGGACGGACACATGGGAGGGCTGGATCCCTGTTTCGGGCGGCGGCTCGGGCAACCTCGGGATCTACAACTTCTGGTCCCTGGTGAGCCTGAAGCCTGCGGGCACCCCGACC
>DUJI01000254.1 GCA_013329855.1 Thermoplasmata archaeon
CCTTCCGCGAGCGGCGCCGTCGCCGTCCTGGGGGTGGGTCGATGAGGAAGGTCGGCGTGATCGGGGCGGGCATGACCCTCTTCCGTCGGCGCCTGCAGGACACGCCCAAGGAGCTCTGCTACGAGGCCACGAAGATGGCCCTCGATGCCGCGGGGATCACCCTCGCCGACGTGAACATGGTCGTGAGCGGTTCCGCGCCGGACGCCTTCGACGGCGTGCACATGAAGGGGGAGTACTACGCGGACGGTTGCGGCGCGTACGGACGGCCGTACATGCGCGTCTACACGGGGGGAGGCACGGGTGTCTTCAGCACGATCGCGGGCTGGTGGCACATCGCCTCGGGCCTCGCGGACGTCGCGGTCGTGGTCAACGAGGAGAAGATGTCCCCCTGCCAACCCCACGCCCAGAGCGTGTTCGGCCACATCTGGGACCCCATCCTGGACCGCCCGCTGAAGCCGAACCTGGTCTGGATCTTCGCCATGGAGATGAACCGCTACATGACCGTCCATCACGTGAAGAAGGAGGACATCGCCCTCGTGGCGGTCAAGAACAAGCGCAACGCGGTCGGCCATCCGTGCGCCCAGCTCGCGGACCCCAACATCACCGTGGAGGACGTGATGAACAGCGAGGTCATGGCCTGGCCCGTGAACCGCTTGGACATCAGCCCTCCCAGCGACGGCGCCTCGGCCGTCGTCATGGCCTCGGAGGACTTCATCCGCCGGCGGAAGGTGCAGGACAAGGCCTGGGTCAGCGGGGTCGGCTGGTGCATCGACTCGACCATGTGGACGGACCGCGACCTCTACTTCCCGGAGTACGTCGCCCGGGCGGCCAAGATGGCGTACAAGCAGGCCAAGATCGACAGCCCGCGCCGCCAGGTCGACTTCGCCGAGCCGTACGACCCGTTCGACTACAAGGAGCTGCACCACATGGAGGGCTTGCTGCTCGCGAAGAAGGGGGAGGCGGCCAAGCTCACCAAGGAGGGCGTGACCCAGAGGGACGGCGACCTGCCCACGTGCCCGTCGGGCGGTCTCCTCGGCGTGGGCAACCCGATCGCGGCCACCATGGGCATC
The DNA here is from genome assembly GCA_013329855.1 of Thermoplasmata archaeon. Lineage (GTDB taxonomy): Archaea > Thermoplasmatota > Thermoplasmata > RBG-16-68-12 > RBG-16-68-12 > RBG-16-68-12 > RBG-16-68-12 sp8695u. The sequence goes on from DUJI01000254.1 coordinate 1,071, forward strand.
AAGATCGGCGAGCTCTTCTGGCAGCTCACCGGCCAGGCGGGCAAACGCCAGATCCCGCACGAGGTCCACACGGGGGTGGCCCAGGCGTGGGGCGATCTCATGCAGTACGGTTCCGTGGTGGTGATGAAGGCATGACGTCGAGAATCGCGAAGTTCCCGGGCGTTGAGCTCGGGTCCAAGGAGTTCTACGAGGGTAAGGTTACCCAGGTCCGCTCCCGGCCGGACGCGAGGTACGAGTTCTCCGCGGGCGAGGCGATCAGCCGCTTCCTTGAGGAACTGCAGAACGGCAAGCTGATCGCGCGCACCTGCAACGGCTGCAAGCGCATCCTGTTCCCGCCGCGGATGTTCTGCGAGGAGTGCTACCGGCCCACGGACGAGTGGCGGTACATCCGGGACACGGGGACCATCGAGACCTTCTCCATCTCGTACCTGGACCAGGACGCGAAGCGGATCACGGAGCCCATCCTCGTGGGCGTCGTCAGCCTCGATGGCGCGTCGCCCAAGATGGGCATGATGCACTACTTCGGCGAGATGACCAAGGAGGAAATCAAGATCGGGATGCGGGTGAAGGCCGTGTGGAAGCCCCCAGAGGAACGGCAGGGGAGCGTCCTGGACATCCGCTACTTCCGCCCCCTGAAGGAGGGGGAAGCATGACCTTCCTCCAACGCACGACGGACGTCAAGCGGCTCCGCCACGTCCCCGTGGACATGTCCGTGGACTACATCTACACGAGCGGAATCGCGGGCGAGACGTTCTTCAAGGCGCTCCGGGACGAGGGCCGCGTCCTCGCGGTGCATTGTCCCGTGTGCAAGACGAACCAGCTGCCCCCGCGGATGTTCTGCGAACGCTGCTTCACGGAACTCAAGGACTTCGTCGAGGTGCCGCCGGAGGGCCGGGTCGCGGCCGTGACCGTGAGCCGCGTGGACCGCCGAGGCAAGCCGCTCCCTGCGCCCGAGGTCTACGCCTTCGTCACGTTCAAGGGCATCCAGGAGGGTGGTCTCATCCACCGCCTCCTTGTGGTCCCGGAGAAGGCGAGGCCCGGCCTCGCGGTCCGCCCGCGGTTCAAGCCCCAAGAGGCCCGCACGGGGACCATCCTGGACATCGAGGGGTTCGAGGCCGTCGCTTCCCAACCGTGAGAATCGAGGCCAAGCCGTTATAAACCAAACCTCGGTATCAGGCGCGAGAACGTACGGGTGATCTTGGATGGAGCCTGAGCCGAAGACCTACAAGTTCAAGATCTGCCTCGTCGGGGAGGAAGCCGTGGGCAAGACGAGCCTGATCCACCGCTTCGTCTCGGGAGCGTTCGACGAGTCCTACATCCGGACCCTGGGCGCCGTCGTGTCCAAGAAGACGGTGAGCCTCGGCACGATGAGCGGCCGCCCCGTTCAGGTGGACATGATGATCCTGGACATCATGGGCAAGCGGACGTTCCTCCAGCTGTTCAAAGAGGCCTACTTCCACGGGGCCAAGGGGATCCTTGCCGTCTTCGACGTCGCGCGGAAGTCGTCCCTCCACGACCTGACCAAATGGATTGACGGCGTGCGCGACTCCGTGGGCCCGATCCCCGTGTACACCCTCGGGAACAAGATCGACCTCGTGGAGCGGCGGGAGACCACGGAGCAGGAAGCCTCCGACGTCCTGCGCTCGTACGAGTGCCCCATCCTCTACACCTCCGCGAAGACGGGCGTCAACGTCGAGCAGGCGTTCCAGAGCCTCGCGAAGGCTATCGTGGAGACGACCAAGCTCGAGTGAGCCGCACGGTCGCAATCATCTTATAGGCACCCGTGCTTCAAAGCGGACGAGCGCATGTCTGACCCGGAGGATTCCGCCGAATACGAAGCCCGGCTCCGGAAGTGGGAGGCGACCACGCTCAAGGATACACTCAAGGCCCTGCCCGAGCGCCGCAAGGAGTTCGTCACGACCTCGAGTCGCCCGGTGAAGCGACTCTACACGCCCCTTGACGTCCGCGGCACGTCGCACGACGAGCGTCTCGGAAGCCCCGGGGAATACCCCTTCACGCGGGGCGTCCACCCGACCATGTACCGCGGCCGCCTGTGGACCATGCGCCAGT
>DUJI01000146.1 GCA_013329855.1 Thermoplasmata archaeon
TCCTGGAGGACGAGCCACACGAGGAGGGGGGACACGACGACCACGTACCGCAGGTTGTCCCACCACCACAGGGGCGTCCGCTCCACGGTCCAGAAGAAGGAGGAGACGATCCACGCCATGACGAACGTGGAGCCGACGATGGTCCAGAGGAGGCGCGTCGCCTCGCCGCGGGCCCTCGCCCGGGAGAGGCGGACCTCGGGGAGGAACAGGCCCACGTACAAGAGGAAGAAGATCAGGTAGAGGGGAATCTTGGCCACGAGGGCCTCCGTCAGCAGCGCGGGGTGCGCGAAGCCGTACGCGTACACCGCGTTCAGGTACGCGGACGTCTCGTAGTTCGGCCAGCCGTACACGCTCAGGTTCCGGAGGGTCCAGCCGCCGGCCAGGAGGACGAAGATCCCAGCGCCCGCGAGGAACCACTTGTCCCTCAGGATCCACCATCCGCGGACTCGCCGGATCCAGAGGAAGCCCAACACGATCGCGACGACGAACACCCAGCCAATGGACGCCTTGGCGAGGAAGCCGAGGGCCGCAAAGAGCCCCGCCAGCGCGAGGTAGGGGAGATGTCGCAACCCCTTGACCGCCGCCCAAGCGGTCAGGACGAACAGAATCCCAACGAGCTCCTCGGAGTAGCCGATCAGGCTCGTCATGAGGAACATGGGCTCCAGGGCGGCGAACGCCGCGGCGTACCACGCCTTGCGGCGGCCCATCAGATCGGCGGTGGTCCACCACACGACGGCCACGAGGGCCACGGACAGAACGAACTCCGCGACCTTCGTCGCGAACAGGCTGAAGCCCAGGAGGCGGTAGAAGAGGCTCAGGTACATCGGATACAGGGGCGGGTAGTGGTGGTAGTACGTGGGCACGGCCGCGTAGGGGACGAGGAACTCGCCATGGACGGCGAAGGACTGGCCCATGACGCTCATCACGGCGCCGTCGTAGACGACGCCCCAGCTCTCGAACGTCACGAGGCGGAGGACGAGGCCCACGGCCACAAGGGCCATGAGGATGTGCGGCACGCGCAGGCGCCGAAGCGGTCCGAGGCCGCCGATTGCGACTCCTCCTCCAGAAAGAGGGCATCTCCAGGTGGAGGGATAAGGTTTTCAGCCGACTAGCTTCCCCGATCCGAACGCCGCGCGCCGGAAGCTCCCTTGGATCCGCGACGACTCGCTTTGCCAGTTTCGATTCTCCTAACTCCCGAAGGGCCTCCGGAGGGATGCCGCGCCCTGGGGGCCGGCCAGCCTCGCCGTCTTGGCGGCGCCTCGGCATGGCGCCCGCGAGTCGAATGGAGTGTTTCGCTGAAGGGCGCCCTTCGACCTCAGGTTAGCCACGAACCGGATCATTGATGAAGGACTGCGCAGCTTGACGCACAACTTTGCGGCAACCGGCATAAGTGCGGCCAGCGAATCGGCGGAAGCGGACATGACTCGTGCGTGCGCTAGGGTCCAGCCGTCGGGTCTCGCATCTGATTCTCAATAGCACACGGCTCGAGCCGGACAACTGATTCTCACCGACGAAGGGTTGCAACCCAGCTTGTTAAGCCCGCTACCTCGGTCCGACCCCCGCCCACCCGTGGGGGATGGAAGATGGCGACGCACATCCCACAAGGTGCCCGGACGCGCGCGATCCTTGCCGCCCTGATTCTGGGAACCCTCCTCCTTACGGTCGTGCCGAGCTTCGGCGTGATTCCCCAGGCAGGGGTTTCCGCTTCAACGATCGCGGGGGCCGTGGCGTCTCCCGCCTGGGCATTCTTCGTTCCTCCTGTCGGCCCCGATTGGGCCGACTTCCTTCCCCCTCAGCCCTACCGGGTCCCCTCCGTGAGCTCCGGAAGCAACACCTACTTCGTCGGATCCCAGGTGCCGACCTTGCTCTGCGGCACCACGTGCAGCTACGTGACCAACACCGGCGTCCAGACCATGATCCAGGTAGTCAGCCAGCCGGTGATGGGTTGCCTCTCCTACTGGGTCAGCGACGATTCGGCGGCCAACATCTGGGGCCAGGTAGGCTACTATATCTGCAATGGTTCCACGCCCGTCGCATTCTACCAGATCTGGAACCTCAACACGGGTTCCGGGGTGACCACCGGCACGACGTCAGTGTCCACGGGCTATCACGCGTTCTCGATGTATTCCCAGTCCGGCGGCAGTGTCTGGGCCTATGCCCTGGACGGCGTCGTCTTCGGCACGTACGACATGGGCTCCGGCCTGTCAATGGGCACCTATCCGGTCCAGGCGGTGAGTGAAGAGGGTTATGTCAGCGGTCCGTGGATCCCCGCGCAGGTGTCCTTTGCCCCGGCCATCCAGACGTTCCAGACGGCGATCACGTTCCCCGTAGGGAACGGATGGTATTCGCCTTCGACGGCCTTCGAACCCTGGGGCGGGTGCACCAGCGGCGGAGCCCCGAACAACACGGCGGGCTACTCCTGCTGGGGAATCGCGGGCAATCTTCAGGATTCCTCCATCCCAGGAGATTCGTTGGTTACGGGAGGGAGCACCGCATCTCTGCGAGGGGGCACCTATCTCTGGAACAGCGTGTCGGCCAACTTCGCACTGGCCGCCAGCCCCAGTAACGTCGCGGTCAACGCGGGCGTTTCCGGGACCTCAACCCTCACCGTGAGCTCCATCGGAGGCTTCACGGGGACCGTGGCGCTGGCTACCTCGGTGTCCCCGGCCATGAGACTCGATTGCACCCTAGCGACAGCCAGGATC
>DUJI01000150.1 GCA_013329855.1 Thermoplasmata archaeon
CTCCAGGACCTGGCGGGTCGTGCCCTCCTTGATCTCCTGGAGGACCGCCACGACATCGCTCTCCAAACTGCCGAGCATACGTATCTGGAGACGGTCACCTCGTACTTTTGTAGAAGATACACGCACAATGCGTATTCTGGGCGCGTCGCGTACTAATCCCGTAAGCATCCGTCCGGCATATGTAGTACGACGTGCGTAGGAAGGCCATGAGGGGAAGGCGCATGGCGCAGCAAACCACGGACGATGCGGGCGAGGCAGTGGCGCGGACGATGGACCGGCGCCGGTTCCTGAAGATGGCGGGGATCGGGGCGGGTGCCGTGGCGGTCCTGGCCTTCNNAGGTCTGCCCGGTCGGCGCGACGTACGTGGACCCGGACGGGACGATCCTCGTGGACCAAACCCGCTGCATCGGCTGCCGGTACTGCATGGCCGCCTGCCCGTACAACGCACGGTACTTCAACTGGACGACGCCATCGTACCCGCCCGAGGCCCTCGCCCACGCGTACTCCCCGGAGGAGCCGTGGCCCACACCGAAGGGCGTCGTGATGAAGTGCATGTTCTGCGCCCACCGAGCCCGCGAGGGGCGGCTCCCGGAGTGCGCGACGGGCTGTCCCATGGGCGCAATCTACTTCGGCAACGAGAACGAGGACGCCGTGACGAACGGCTTCGGCGAGACGCTGCCCTTCCGCAAGACGCTCCAGAATCAAGGCGGGTTCCGGTGGAAGGAGGAACTCGGGACGGATCCGCGGGTGTACTACCTGCCCGCGCGGAGGTGAGGGAGTGACCGCCAACGACATGGAACGACTCGTGGCCCCGATTCGCAGGACGACGTGGAGGTTCTACGCGTTCATCGCCCCGTTGATCGGAATCGTGGGACTAGGCGCGTACGCGTACTATGTGCAGTACACCACCGGCTTGGGCGTCACCGGCATGGGCAACTACGTCAGCTGGGGCCTCTACATCTCCAACTTCGTGTTCTTCATCGGGGTGAGCCACGCGGGGACGCTCATTTCTGCGATTCTGCGCGTGAGCGGCGCGGAGTGGCGCAAGCCCATCACGCGCATGGCGGAGTCCATCACGGTCATCGCCATCTGCGTCGGCGCCCTGTTCCCCATCATCGATCTCGGGCAGCCGGATCGCCTACTCAACCTGATCTTCTACGGCCGCATCCAGTCGGCGGTCCTTTGGGACTTCATCTCGATCGCGACCTACCTCACGGGCAGCCTCCTATACCTCTACCTCCCCCTGATTCCCGACCTGGCGGCCATGCGCGAGGCCCGTGTGGGCGGACGCCTTCGGCGGAAGTTGTACGGCTTCCTATCCATGAAATGGCGGGACAGCCCCGCCCAGCGGCGCCGACTCAAGCGCGGCATCGCGATCATGGCGGTCATCATCATCCCCATTGCGGTCAGCGTCCACACCGTGGTCTCGTGGATCTTCGGCATGACCCTGCGGGTGGGCTGGCACAGCACGATCTTCGGCCCCTACTTCGTCGTCGGAGCGATCCTCTCCGGGATTGCAACAATCATCCTGGCCATGGCCGTGTTCCGTAAGGTCTACCACCTGGAGAAGTGGATCAAACCGCTCCACTTCCGGAATCTCGGGCTCATGATGCTGGCCCTCGACCTGATCCTGATCTACTTCACCCTCAGCGAGTACCTTACCGCCGCGTACGGCTCCGAGAGCGCGGACACGGCTTGGCTTGAGGCCCTCGCCGGGGGTCCGTACATGTTCCTCTTCTGGGGCATGGTGTTCGGCGGCTTCCTGGCGCCCGTGTTCATCCTGGCCCTGACCCGGGTGAAGAGCATCGCCTGGCTCGTCGTCGCGGCCGTCTGCGTGAACGTGGGAATGTGGTTCGAACGCCTCCTGATCGTGGTTCCCGCGATGGCCACCCCGCAGATGCCCGTGTCCTGGGCGAGCTACACGCCGACCTGGGTCGAGTGGTCGATCACCGCCGGGGCAATCGCAGGGTTCATCCTCCTCTACGCGATCTTTTCGAAACTGTTCCCGCTCGTTAGCATCTGGGAGGTCTCCGAGGCCGCCCCCGAGAGCCGGCCTGCGCCCGAACCGGTCGGAGTGGAGGCGGGCCGATGAGAATCGTCGCCGCGGCGCTCGCCGCACTCCTGATCGGCGCTCTCCTTGCGGCGTGCGCACCGGCCACCGCGTTCGCACCGAGCACCCCCGCGACCGGCGGGCTGGAGCCGACGGAGCTCCATCCTTATGCCCCCTCGGAACTTGCCGTCGGGACGAGCAACGCAATCAGCGCGGTCCTCCACGACAAGGTCACCGAAATCGGCCTTGCCGGGGAGAACCTCACCTTCCTGCTGCAGACCAAGTTCGGCTGGCTATTCCTCAAGGAGAGCATCACGGATTCCCACGGAAGCGCCTACCTCGTCTACGACCCCATGGCCACGGGGAACTACACGATCAAGGTCTCGTTCGACGGGAACGCGGCCTACGCACCGAGCAACGCGAGCGTGACCGTGCAGGCTGTGGCGGAGCCCGCGAGCCCCGTGCTGCCCCTCCTGCCCGCCACGCCGACCATCGTGGGGATCATCCTGGCGGTCGTCGGCGGAGTCTGGGCCACGTACGCGTTCGTGGCCGTCCAAGTGCTGGGCATCCGCTCCGACAAGCCCGCCGACGACCGGAGAACCCGGCGCGCGAACTCGAGTCACAAGGTGGAGAAGACCATGGCAGATGAAAGCGAAGAGCCCCCGAAGCGTGTCTCCGGC
>DUJI01000089.1 GCA_013329855.1 Thermoplasmata archaeon
GGGCCGGGGCCGTGATGCCCTGGTAACCCGGCGTCGCCTGGACGGCCTGGTAGAGGTCGCGCCCGGGGGAATCGTAGCTGAGGTACAGCCACTCTCGAGCCGTGTGGGCGTGGATCCCGAGGGCCGCGGCGACGGCGACGCGCTCCCGGTCCATCGCCTCGAGGACCGCGGCGACCGCCGGAGTGATCCCCTCCAGGTAGTACTGGAAGTCCCCGTGGGTGGACTCGACCCGGGCCGCATTCAGGATCGTGACCCCGGGATGGAAGATCGCGCCGACGTTATCAAGCCCCGTCTTCAGCACGTTGTCCCCCGGGATGAACTGGGGGAAGGCGAGGCGAACGATCTTGAGGACCTCCGGGGTCTTGTAGGAGGGCAGCGCGGCCAGCGCCACCTCGTTCTTGACGTCGAAGATACGGGCGCTCGTCGGGCTCGTGTGACGGGACGTGTAGAGGAAAGTCTGAGCCTCCGCCAGGGTGACGTCCGCCGTGACACCCTGCTGCTGGAAGATGTTGCGGACTTCGAGCGCGCCTCCCGTACGGCCCGGGTTCAGGACGATGATTTGCCCGTCCTCGACCAGGCTCGCGAGGGCCAGGGCCACGTCCTGGTGGGCGTTCGCGGGGACCGCAACCATGATCACATCCACCTCCGCGATGGCGTCTTTGAGGTCCGTAGTCGCCAGCCTCACCCGTCCCTCGCCCTCGACGACGCCCTCGAGTTCGATGGCCCCGCGCAGCTTGAGGAGGTCCACCCGCGATGCGGTCCGATTCCAGAGGTTCACGGGGAATCCCATCTTGGCCAGGTGGCCGGCCATGGCCAAGCCGCCGTGCCCCGCCCCGAGGACGGCGAATCGGGGACGCACACGGCGACGGCGGCGGGGCCGGGGCGGCACATCTGGCATCGGTGCACGGACCTCGAGGAGTGGCTCGTCCGCTCGCTCAGACGGGCGGGTGACCGCGGTGGAAGCGCCAACGGCTTCCTGTCCTCGTCCCTGCATCTCCCGAGTCCAGAGTCGCCGCCGGGACGGGAGGCCCTGTTGGGCCGGCGTCCGGTCATCCCGGAGCAACGCGGCCCCGCGAGGTCCTCGCGGACCCCACCCCTCCTGAAAGACCACGGAGGGGCATCCCGCCGGGTGAGCGGCTCGAAGTGATAAGGCTAAACAGATGGGTGTCGTTCCGTCATTAGGATTGTGTACATATGCTTCCACGTCCGCGCCGGCCAGGTGCGCATGGGAGCCATGCGGGCGCACAATCTTCTTAGACGCGCGGCCCTTGTCGGGAGACGGCGGGCTCGTGGACCCGAGGGAAGGACCGCGTGACCTCCACGTCCCTGTTCCGGGATGTTCGTATGGCCGAAGCACTGCATCTGGATCCGAAGCGCCTCGCGTTGGTGGTCATCGACCTGCAGAAGGGAATCGTGGCCGCGCCCACGCAGCCTCACAGCGCCGCGAGCGTCGTCGCGAATGCCGCGCGCCTCGCTGATGAGTGTCGTTCCCGCGGCGCCTTCGTCGTGCTCGTCCATGTCGGGCCGTCCCCGGACGGGAAGGACGCCCTGCATCCTATCACGGATCCGTTGCCGCCGCGGTCTCCCCCCGCGCCGGGCTGGGATGAGTTCGTGTCCGAGATCGGACCCAAGCCGGGGGACCACGTGGTCCGCAAGCGGCAGTGGGGTGCGTTCTACGGCACGGACCTCGACCTCCAGCTCCGGAGGCGCGGCGTCGACACGATCGTCCTGTGCGGCATCTCGACGAACTACGGAGTGGAGAGCACCGCGCGCGACGCGTACGAACGCGGGTACAACCAGATCTTCGTCGAGGATGCCTGTTCGTCGAGGGGAGCGGAGGAGCATGCCTTCCCCTTCCGCGCGATCTTCCCCCGGATCGGCATCGTGCGGAGCACGGAGGATGTGCTGAGGGCGCTCCGGCCGGGTGTTCCCGCATAGGCGTCACGCGTCGGCGTGGGGTCGGCAGGATTTTGAACCTCTCCGCCTTTGAGCCGCGCGTGCCCGATCCCGAAGTGCCACCGACCCCGACGTCTGTGCCCGTCGCCAAGCCGCCGATCTCCCACGCCGCGGTGCTCGGCGACGCGAAGATCACGATTGACGCTCCCGCGTTCAAGGTGTTCGCGGCCCTCACGGACCCGGAGCGGCTCGCCGCCTGGTGGGGCCAAGACGCACTCGTCGAAGCGGACGAGGGCGGGCGGTACGAGACCACGCTGCCCGTGGGCCGCGTCGAAGGCACGATCACCGCGATCGACGGTCCTGGGATTCTCGACTTCACCTGGCCCCTGATGGCCGAGGGCATCTCGGTCAGCACGAGCGTCCACTACCTCCTGTCCCCGATGGGGCCGCAGACCGCGGTCCACGTGGCCCACCGCGCCCCGAAGGAGGTGCCGGGAGATTGGACCGCGCTGTGGCAAGGCGTCCTTGGGGCTCTCAAGGCCTACGTCGAGGGGAGTCCGGAATCTGAGTTGGCGTGACCTGCCCATCCGCGGTCGGTCCGTCTCCGAGTTCACCGGGCCTGCGCCTCACCGGTCCTGTCGCAAAGGGTCAAGTCCCGCCGAGGGCTTTGCCCGGTTACCATGCGGGGCAGCCTCGAGGGCCGCGTGTGCATCGTGACGGGACCGACGTCGGGCATCGGGAGGGAGACGGCACGCGGGCTCGCACGGCTGGGAGCCCGGGTGGTCTTTGCGTGTCGCAACGAAATCAAGGGAGCCGCGGTGCGCGGGGAGATCGCCGCGGACACGGGGAATCCGAACCTCGAGGTCGCGCACATCGACCTGGCCGATCCCGTGTCGGTCCGCGCCTTCGCTGCGGACTTCCAGGCGACCCATCCCCGACTCGATGTCCTCATCAACAATGCGGGCGTCCTGGCGTTCCGCCGGCGGCTCGCGCCGAACGGCGTCGAGAGCCACTTCTCGGTGAACGTCCTGGGTCCGTTCCTCCTGACCAACCTCCTGATTCCGGTTCTCGAGGCGAGTGCGCCCTCCCGCGTCATCAACGTGGGCTCGGCCACCCACTTCAGCGGCCACGTGGACTTCGACAACCTGCAGGGGGAGCGGGAGTACCGGTTCATCCGCGCCTACAGCAACTCGAAGCTCGAGATTCTCCTGCTCACCTACGAGCTCGCCCGACGCCTCGACGGGCAGGGCGTCACCGTCAACTGCGTCCATCCCGGGGCCATCCGCACGGGCCTGTACAACGGCCTCCCCGTGGCGGCGCGGTTCGTCAAGTTCTTCCTGCGGAGCCCGAAGACGGGCGCGGCGCCCATCGTGCGCCTGGCCTCAGCCCCGGAGCTCCAGCACGTCAGCGGTCGCTACTTCGACCGCCTCCGGGAGACCCGTTCCTCGCCGGAGTCGTACGACGTTGAGGTCGCAGCCCGACTCTGGTCCGCATGCGAGGCGCTCGCGGGTCCCGCGAACTGACGCGGGAGCTTCCGGCTCAGCGGAACCGTCGATGACCTCGGTCGGCGTGGCGCGCGTGCTGCGGCGGACGACGTCCCCCCGGCGGCCCGCGCACCTTGGGCGGAGGCGGTGCGCGATAGTCGAAGTCCGGAAGGGTGACGCGCGGGATGGATCGCCCCAGGGCCTTTTCGATGCCGCGCAGGTCGCCCTCGTCCTCCGGGGTGACGAACGTGATGGCCTCGCCCTCCGCCTCCGCGCGAGCCGTCCGCCCGACCCGGTGGATGTAGTCCGTGGGCACGGGCGGGACGTCGTAGTTGATCACGTGGGTGATGCCTTCCACGTCGAGGCCGCGCGCCGCCACGTCGGTGGCCACGAGCACTTGATGTCGTCCGCTCCGGAACCCCGCCAGCGCGGCGTCCCGCTGGCTCTGGCTGCGGTCGCCGTGGATCCGTGCGACGTCGAAGCCGGCCTGCCCTAGCTGACGGGCCACGCGGTCCGCGCGGCGCTTCGTCCTCACGAACACGAGGACGGACATCATGTCCTCCCGCCCGAGGAGCTCGACGAGCAGGGCGGTCTTCAGGTGCTGCGGCACGGGGTAGACCTCGTGCCGAATCGTGGGAGGGGGCCGGTGCGGCGGCGAGACGGAGATCCGGACGGGGTCATGCATGATTCCACGCGAGAGCGACTCGATCTCGGGCTCCATGGTCGCGGAGAACAGGAGGGTCTGCCGCTGTCGCGGCAGCGCGTCGATGATGCGCCGCACGTCCGGAAGGAAGCCCATGTCGAGCATCCGGTCCGCCTCGTCCAGGACGAGCACCTGGAGTCCGCGGAAGTCCACGTTGCGCCGCTCCATGTGGTCCAGGAGCCGCCCGGGCGTTGCGATGACGACATCCACGCCGCCCCGGAGCGCGTGTTCCTGGGGGGCCATGCCCACGCCTCCGTACACGGACTGTCCGCGGATCCGCGTCCCTTTGCCGAACTGGCGGAAGGCGGTCTCCGTCTGGGCGGCGAGCTCGCGTGTCGGCGAGAGGATGAGGGCTCGCGTCCGGCCTGGAGGCTGCTTCATGAGCCTCTGGAGAATGGGAAGGACAAACGCCGCGGTCTTGCCCGAGCCCGTCTGGGCCGTGCCAATGACGTCCCGCCCCTTGAGGACCGCCGGGATGGCCTCCCGCTGAATGGGCGTGGGGGCTTCGTAGCCCATGGCATAGACGGCCCGGAGGAGCACCGGGTCGAGGCCGAGGTGGTCGAACGCGCTGTGCTCGTGCATCGCGTGCCGTACACCATCAATCCCTTAAGGATTCCCCTCCGCATGCGTGGTCTCCGTGCCCCTAAGGGCTACGCTTTGGAGCTGGGCGCGGCCGCGGACGCGGTTCGGGGTTTCTTGGGCACCGTGACCGTAAACACGGATCCCTTGCCGGCCTCCGTGGCCACCTCGATCGTGCCGTGGTGAGCCGAGACGATGCTCTTGCAGAGGGGCAAGCCCAGCCCCGTGCCCTCGGGCTTCGCCTTCGTAGTGAAGAAGGGTTCCCAGATCCGGCGCACCACGTCGGGCGTCATGCCGGTGCCCGTGTCCGCGACGATGATGCGGACCACGTCCGGCTGCTCCTCGAGGCGCACCTCCACCCGTCCCGCGGACGTCGCCTCGAGCGCGTTCTTGAGCAGGTTGTCCACGACCTGCATCATCCGCGTCGCGTCCACGAGGGCTGGGATCGGTCCGTCCCCGAGGGATGCGACGAGGGCCACGTTCGGCTTGCGGTGCACCTCGACTTCGTCCACGCCTCTCCGGACGACATCCCGCAGGTCCGTCTCCATGAGGCGGAGTTCCAAGGGCCTCGAGATGGAGAGCAGGTCCGAGATGATCCGGGCGGCAAGGAGTCGCTGTTCGTTGATCTTCGTCACCTTTTCCTTCACCTTCGGATCTGCGCTCTGCCGCTCCAGAGAGGTCGCGAGGAGCGAGATGTTCGTCAGGGGCGTGACGAGCTCGTGGCCGATGAAGGCGGCCGCCCGGCCGAGCGCCGCGAGCCGTTCGTTCTCCAAGGCGAGTCGCTCGGCGTCCCGTTCCTCCGTGATGTCGCGGCCGATGATCGCGACGGTGGGCGAGGCATCGAGCAGGGAGATGAGCCGTGCTCGGATGACCACCTCCCTGCGGCGGCCGCTCGAGTCCTGCATGGAGAAGTAGATGGGATCGGGAACGGGCTTCCCCTCGAGGAGGGCCTTCAGCAGACCCTGGAGCAGCTCGGGGTTCTCCGTCCGAGCGACCTGCCAGACGTTCTTCCCAACGACCTCGGCAATCGGTCGCCCAAGGAAGGCCGCCACGGCCGGGTTCGCGTCTAGGACGGTTCCTCGGGGATCGATGAGGAGGATCGACTCCGTGGCCGTTTCGAACAGGGTGCGGTATCGCTGCTCCGAGCCCCGCCCCCGGGTTTCCGCCTCCTCCCGGGCTCGGCGCTGACGTAGCGCGGTGATCCCGTGGGAGAGGTTCTCGGCCAGGCGCGTGAGGAGGGCGACCTCCTCCTCGACAAAGGCCTTCGGAGCTCCCGCGTAGATCATGAGAGCGCCGAACACCTTCTCGGAGTCTCGCAAGGGGAGGGCAATGGACGCGGCGTAGCCCCGCTTGAGGGCGTCCTCCCGCCACGGAGCGAACTCCGGATCGTGGGGGATGTCCCGCTCGATGACGGTCCGCCCCTCGCGAATGGAGGTTCCCGTGGGCCCCCGGCCCCGATCCGTGTCCGCCCATGTGATGCCCAACCTCTCCGTGTAGCCCTCCTCGAGGCCCGCAAAGGCCACGGGCGTCACCGTCTTCGCCGCATCCTCTTCCGCATAGCCCACCCAGGAGAGTCGATAGCCCGCGTCCACGATGATCTGGCAAATCTCGCGGAGGAGCGTCGGCTCCTCGGTCTCCTGCGTCAGGGCCTCGTCGCAGGCGGTGAGCGTGCGGAGCGCCCGGTTCACCCGGGCGAGTTCCCGGTCCGTCCTCCGGCGGCGGGTGACGTCCGCGTAGACGGACAGGACACCGGTGACCTTCCCCGATTCGTCCACCAGGGGCGCCATGCTGAGGACCAGATCGACCGGCTTCCCTTTCCGCGTTCGCCGCCGGACCTCCAGGTTCGAGATCCCTGCACCGCTCAGGACGGTGGCCCACAGCCGCTCGAACTGCTCGCGGAATTCCTCGGGGACGATGAGGAGGGGCTGTCCGAGGATCTCGGACTCCTGCCAGCCGAAGAGCCGAGCGGCCGCCCGGCTCCAGAGACGGACCTTGCCGTCGAGGTCGAGCGCGGCCATGGCGACGGGAGAAGCGCGGAAGATGGCCTGCAACGTCCCGATGGTCTGGAAGAAGGCCTTCCGGGCCTCCGGCTCGCTGGGGACATTCGCATCCCTCGGTTCCGCAGTCTCCGCCGGCGCGGTGGGCATAGGAGGTCTGGCGTGGTGCGGTGACGCCCTCTCGGCCGAGTCTCGCCCGGCCAAACCCGTTGGGGGATATAAGTCGGCTAGGAAGTGGGTATCGGTGCTGATTTCCTTGGGATCCGGGCGGAGGGCCTCGCGCGGAGCGAACACCCGCCAGCCCGCTTCGCAGGGCGCGGGGAGGAATCGCGTCTGGGCTCAGGCCTTGCCCTTCTTCGCCGCGTCCTGGGCCTTCTTCGCGCGTTCCTTCGCCGTGTGCCCCGTGGCCGCCTCGAGGAAGCGGTTGTTCCGCGTGATCGTGTCCGTGGCCACGCCGTCGGGCACGCCCGCCTTCATGACCATGTCCACGAACAGCTGCTTGCCGTCCGTCCACGCGGTCAGCCTCTCGATGGCCCCGAACGAGACGAAGACCTTGCCTTCGTCCGCGGTCGCGGAACCGAAGCTCGCCTCCGCGATCGCGCGGAGCTTGTCCCCTTCGAGGTTCTTGCCATGGCCCCGCCGCAACTCGTAGGCCCGCATCGGGTCGCCGGGAGCGCCGCGGCGGTAATCAAGCTTGCGCCCTCGTTCTCCCCGGGCGCGGTTCACTTCTCCCGCCACTGGGCCTTGAACAGGGCGAGGAGGATGAACGCGACCGTGAAGCCCACCAGAATCGCCCCGGCACGCAGCCAGTCGATTGCGGTCAGCCCGGGCGGCGCGATGCCCAGGGCCCCCTGGATGAGCAGGGAGGCGTCCGCGGTGGGCGCCAGGTACCCGAGGATCTGGTAGCCCCCCGGGATCGCGGTGATCGGATAGTAGACGGGCGGGAGCACGGACAGCACCAGGGAGATGAGCGGGGAGATCGCGAACGTCTCCCGGATGTCCCGCAGGTACGTGGCCAGGAAGAAGCCGATGGAGCAGCCCAGGGCCCAGATGAGCAGCAGCGTGCCGAGGATGACCGGCAGCGCGAGGACACCGGGCGCCTCCGTCAGGTAGCCGACCACGAGGAAGGCCACGATGCCCGGGACCGCGAAAGCGAGTTCCGAGAGGGCCATGCCGAGGACGTACGTCCAGGCGCGCATGGGCGAGGCAACCACCATGTCTTGGAGCTTGAGGTCCACGCGGAAGTGGGTCATGTCCGCCTGGAGGCTCGTGCCGATGCTGAACGTCGTCAGGACGAGCCCGCCCGCGACGCCGTAGCCCACGGAGCGTCCCTGGCTCACGATGTAGATGAAGAACAGGAACGAGAAGGGGGCGCCGAGCGTGTTCACGAGGTAGAGGGGCATCCGCTTCACGGGGATGATCCCGTTCAGGGCAATCAGGCCCCACGAGGCCCGTAGCTGGGTCCGGAGGGTCACGCGTCCGCCTCCTCCGTCGGTTCGCTCTCCTCGTCCACGGAGCCGCCGACCAGCTGGATGAAGAGGTCTTCCAGGGTCACGGGCCCGGCGACCGCGCGCACGCCCCGGGCCAGGGCGAGTCGGGTCAGATCCTCCGCCCCGCCCTGGTCCGTGAACACGAGTTGCGAATCGCCGATCGCCGCCGACTCCCCGAACGTCGCGAGTTCCTCCAGGGCGAATCCGCGCCCCGTGAGGGCGACGCGGAACGGCCACCGGACTCTCCCGACGAGCTCGTCCAGGGTCCCGAGCGCCAGGAGCTTCCCCTCGTTCAGGATGGCGATGCGTTGGCTAAGGAGCTGGGCTTCCTCGAGGTAGTGCGTCGTCAGCAGGATGGTGCGTCCTTCCTTCGCGGCTTCCTCGACCGCGGTCCACACGTCCCTCCGTGCGAGGGGATCGAGCCCCGTGGTGGGTTCGTCCAGAAACAGGAGCTCGGCTCCCGAGGCGAGGACCATGGCCACGAGCACGCGGCGTCGCAGCCCGCCCGACTGCTTCCACAGGACCAGGTCCTTGACCTTCGTGAGGCCGAGGCGGTCCAAGGTCTCCAGGGAGCGTCTCCGGGCCTCGGAGGACGGCACGCCTCGCAGGCGGAGATAGTAATAGACGTGCTCGAACGGCGTGGCGTAGAAGAAGGGTCGCGACTCCTGCGGGATCACCGCAACCAGGTCCCGCACCGCGTTCGGATGGGCGACCGCGTCGTGTCCGAGCACCTCGATGCGGCCCGACGTGGGCAGGAGCTGCGTGCCCGCGATCCTCAGGAAGGTCGTCTTCCCCGCCCCGTTCCGGCCGATGAGACCAAAGATCTCGCCCCGGTCGACGTCCAGGCTCACGCGGTCCAGCGCACGCCTCCCGTGGCTGCCCTTGTACTCCTTGGTCAGCCCGCGGGCGGCGATTGCAGAGGGCACGCGCGGAGGAAGCCGAGGGTGCCTTAAGCGGGTTACGGCGGCGGGTCAGTCGTCCGCGGAGAGCCGATGCAGGACGCGCATGGCGCGGAGGGTGACCATCTTGCTCGGCTTGCCCACCTCCTCGAGGGCGAACGGCGTCGGGGCGTCCTTCGGATGCTTCTCGTACCACTCCTTGCTGGCCCCCTCGATGTCGGGATGGACCGCATCGAGGGTCCACCGACCGTCGTTCCGCCGCTTCTTCCGGAGCACGGAGAGCGCGTGCCGGAGCCGCGGGTCCTCCTCGTAGCCCAGGTCGGTCATGAAATCCAGGCCCACGAGCAGGTCGTAGTAGTAGTGGATCGGGTAATGGAAGCGGTTCCAGGGCTCGTAGGGGTCGCCCTGCCGATGGAGCTCCCGCTGCAGGAAGAACTCCGCGCCCTCCTCGACCGCACGCCGCATCCCCGCGGTCCACTTGGATCTCGGATAGACGGCGAACGCGCTCATGGGCTCCCAGGAGTCCAGGTTCCGTCCGCTCCCGAAGCAGCTCCATCCGCCCAGATGGCTCCGGTTCTTCTCCATCCACTCGAACGCCCGGGCCACCTTCGGGTGATCGGTGTATCCGAACTCGACGAGGGCACGCGCGGTGTTCCCCACGACGCAGAGATGGCTCGACTTGCTGCCGTCCATCCCGAAGCCTCCATCCTCCTTGGCGAACCGCCGGATCCACTCGTCCGCGGCCCTCTTGATCCGCGGATCCTCGCGGGTCATCCCGAGGTCGGCGAGGATGAGGAGCATCCAGTTCGACGAGAGGTACTTCGGGCGGTAGAAGGATTCCGGGGAGACCCACCACCCACCGCGATTCTGGCGACCCAGGATCTCCGCGGCAAATCCCTTCGTCGCGATGGCGCCTCTCGCTTCCCGCACCGCGGGGTCATCCTCAGGTCTCCCGAGCAGTTGGGTCAACGTGAGATACCGGATGGCGGGCTGGTCCTCCCCGAGCAGCCAGTCCGTTACGGACTTGTCCTTCCTCGTCTTCCTAGCCATGCCCCTCGCCATCACGCACCAACCGCGAGGGGTTCCTAAAGGTGACGGGGGGTTGACGAAATGCGGCGCCCGTCGCACCACGTGCCGCTCGGCGCTCGGATCATTTCGTCGCAACGCAGAAGAGACTCGACTCATCGACTTCTCGGAGTTCCGGCCGCACTCCGACCCGTTCGAAGAGTTGCGCAAACTCTTCCCGGGTGACCGTGCCCGCCCGAAAACCATCCTTGCACACGATTGTGCCGTCCCCCGTCCGGTCTTCGTCGATCTCTCCCAAGAGCCCGGCCTTCGCCTGGAGTCGGAACCACGCCAACCTTTCCTCCCAGATGCGGGGCGAATAGCTTGAGAACAGGACGCGACCGCCAAGGCGGGTCACCCGCAACGCCTCGGAGACGAGCTGTCCAGGATCGACGCCGAAGGCGGAGATTCCGTTCTGAACACAGAAAACCGTGTCGAAGACTCCCGACCGAAATCCTGTGCGCGTGGCGTCCGTGAGAACGACGCCGATGTTGCGGTGCGGTTTCGTGTAAGACCGCGCAAGGAGGAGGCTCCTACGAGACGTGTCGCACCCCACGGCTTGTGAGACCACCCCGGCGATCCCCCGCAGCACGCGACCGTAGCCACACCCAAGTTCGAGCGCAAGTCCAGCGTCCTTCAGCCGTTCGGCGACGAAGCGAATTTCGGCCTCCAGATACTGGCGAATCCTCGGCGGCGCGAGCTCGTAGCATGTCCGCAGCCGCTCCCCGGAGAGCCGGTCGTCGTAGTAGCCGCTCATGGGCGCAGTCCCCGAGGGACGCGGGACCCGTTGAAGGTAGCGGCGCAATGCCTGCTGCTACGCTTCGAGGACGTACAGAGGATCGGATGGGGTGAGCATGAACTCCTGAAGGTCCAGGTACTCCCGCCAGAGAGGCTGGCAATCGCACGAGAGATCGTTGAAGTCCTGGCGGAGGCCCAACGAGAACTCCTCGATCGCGTCGACCACCTTGCGGTCGCAGGCGCCGCAGTTGTGGGCACCGCGGACCATCCCTCCGGCCGTGGGATGCGACTTCACGTGGGCGCTGAGGTCCTTCGTCCGTTCGAGGACCTCGACGACGGACCACAGCCACGGTGGCCGGTACTCGCCGCGGCGGAAGAGGCGCTCCACGAGCGTGCGGCTCTGCACGTTCACCGGGTTGAAGGAGATTGTGTCGCTGTGCGGATCGGCGTCGTGGCCCGACCGCACGGCGTCCTCGATGGCCTCGCGTTCCGTGAGGAAGGGCGGCTTGACCAAGAGGTACGTCTTCACGCTCGCGCCCGCGTCGCGGCAGAGGGCCGCGGCCCTCGCATGTTCCTCGAGGCCCCAGACCTTGTTCACGCTGTGCCGCAGGACGTGCGGATTGGTCGACTCGAGCCCGAAGGCCACCTCGAGTTCCTTCACGTGCTTCGTCGCGGCCTCGAGCTGGTCGCGGCGCAGGAGATGGGACAGGGTCTCCACGATGACCTTGTCGCAGCGGTCCCCGAGCTCCTCGAGGATCTTCTCCCGCATCTCCGGCGCGACCTCGTGGTCGTCGAAGAAGTTCCCCGACGTGTAGACCTTGACCATGGGCTGGTCCGTGTGCTTCTTGAGGACCGCATCGAGCTGGTGGGTCAGGTCGGCCACGGAGACCTCGCGCGCCACGTCGTTCACGTAGCCGCACATGGAGCACCCGGAGGCCTGGGCCCAGTAGCACCCGCGGGTGCGGAAGATGATCACCCACGCGTCGACCACCTTGCCGTGGAGGAGATCCTTCTCCGTCCACGTGGAGATGTACTCCCGCGGGTCGTAGTCCCGGGGTCGGCGCTCGTCCTTCACAATCTGCTGGAGCCGCATGGGCCTCAGCTTGAAGG
>DUJI01000271.1 GCA_013329855.1 Thermoplasmata archaeon
GAACAACCGCGCCAGGATCGCCTGAATCGTCGGGCCGGCGAACGGGGTCGCCCCGGTCACCATCTCGTACAGCATCGCGCCCAGCGAGTAGATGTCGCTGCGCCCATCCAGCTCCGCTTCCCCGGCGGCCTGCTCGGGACTCATGTACGAGGCGGTGCCGAGGATCATCCCGATCCTCGTTCCGGCGGAGGTCATCGTCGGGGAAAGCGACACGTTTCCCGAAGCGGTCGCCGCGGCATCGGCCGCCTTCGCCAGACCGAAGTCGAGCACCTTGGCCTGGCCGTCCTTCGTCAGCTCGGCGTAGGTGATGAGCTCCCGGCTGTCCTTCACGCCGCTCTCGTGGGCGGCTTCGGGGTTGATGCTGCAGAGGGCGAGCTTCCGGATCATGGCCCGGTAGCTCCTCAGGATCTCCGCCTCCCGCGTGACCACTTCGGCGGCCAGGGAGGCGTCGCCGCTCAGGACCGCCTTCACCCCGTCCGCGTGCACAGACAGGGCGATCCTCTGGATGTCGAGGATGAGGTCGTCGAGGCGCCGCCGCCCGTCCGCCCCGCGGACACAGAAGGTGATCGACTGCCCATGCTCGGTGAGTACCTCGAGCCCGGGCAGGTCCATCCGGATCTCGCGGAGGGGGCGCTTGACGTCCGCGGGGATCGTCTCGTCCGAGCGCACCTCGATCTGGTCGGCGCCCTGCATGTAGTAGGTCCACACGCGGTACTTCACGGACTTCGTGTCCTCGAGGGCATCGAGGTCGATGCGGACCTTCCGCGTCTCCCGCAGGACGTCGATGGGGGCGATCCGGAGCGAAGTGCCGTCCTCAGCCATGAAGAGGCGCGAGCCCTTGGACAGCTCGTGGCGCGTCACCCACCACCGCGGAATCGTCACGGTCCGGCTCCCTCCTTTGATGAACTGGAGTCGACGGACGGTCGGCGGGTGTGATTTCGGGCGCGACATGGGCGTCCGGATACGCGTGGCGCTCGATATAACCTGCCGGGGTGGCGCACGAGGCCGCGGCTCGGGAGGCGGCGCCGCCGTCCGGAGCAAGGGCTAATACACCGGGGAGCCATCCCCGCGGAAGAGGCCGGGGCCGCGGGTCAAGCGCCACCAACGCCCGGGGAGGACCGCGGCCGCTCCAAGGGGAAGTGGGTCATGGCGAAAGGCAGAGTTGAGGAATCGGCGGGGGCAGGGTCCTACCGTGAAATCCGTTATAAGACCGGCTGGCACGACCACACCGCGCTGGTCACGATCGAACGTCC
This sequence comes from Thermoplasmata archaeon, assembly GCA_013329855.1. Classification (GTDB taxonomy): domain Archaea; phylum Thermoplasmatota; class Thermoplasmata; order RBG-16-68-12; family RBG-16-68-12; genus RBG-16-68-12; species RBG-16-68-12 sp8695u. The sequence continues at coordinate 1,254 of DUJI01000271.1, forward strand.
GAAGCAGCACAACTCGTACACCCTCGTCACCCTGAAGGAGCTCATCTCCGCCTTTGACGCGGCCATGTGGGACGACGACGTCCAGTTCATCGTCCTCACCGGGAGCGGGGACAAGGCCTTTTCCACGGGAGGGAACGCGGACGAATACGCCCACGAGTACGGGAGGAAACCGAGCGACTGGTGGAAGTGGGGGGAGATCTACGGACGCTTCCTCGACGCCATCCTGCACTGCGGCAAGCCCGTCCTCTGCCGGATCAACGGCGTGGTGGCGGGAGGTGGCCTGGAGTTCGTCGCGGCCTCGGATCTCGCGGTCGCCGCGGACCACGCGCGGTTCCTCTCCCCCGGTCCGCGGGTCGGGATGACCTCCATCGGAGGCCTGTCCCAGTGGCTGCCCTTGCACATCGGGATGAAGCGGACCGCGGAGCTCGTCATGCTGAGCCAGGAGATCGATGCCAAGAAGGCCCTCGAGTGGGGCATCGTGAACGACGTCGTACCGCTCTCCGCCCTCGATGGTCGGGTGCGGGGGATGATCGACGAGATGCTCAACCTCTCGCCCACGAGCCTCCATTACTTCAAGGTCCACATGAACTGGTGGCGGGACCTCGTGTGGCGGCCCACATGGGAGCACGCGAAGGAGTTCTTCTCCCTGAACCTCGGGTCCGTCGAGCCCGTGGAGGGCCTGTCCGCGTTCCTGGAGAAGCGCGACCGGCGGTACCGCGCGATCCGGGACGAGATCGGTCGCGGCATGGACCCGCGCTATCCGTACGGACCGTACAGCGGCCGCTGTCCGAAGTGCGGCGCGGCCCACCTGCCCCAATCCTCCGAGTACTGTTTGAAGTGCGGGGCGAAGCTGACGGGGGCCGCGCCGTGAGGGCCGCTCTCTTCCACGGCCCCGGGAAGCCCCTGACCGTGGAGGAGGTCGAGACGCCGAAGGTCGGCCCGGGGGAGGCGCTCGTCAAGGTGGCGGCCTGCGGTGTCTGCGCCACGGACCTGCACTACCTCCACGGCACGCCGACGTTCAAGAAGCCGCCCCTCATCCTCGGCCACGAGGTTTCCGGCCGGATCGAGACGGTCGCGCCGGACGTCGCGGGCTATGGGCCCGGAGAGCCCGTGCTCGTCCCCGCGGTCCTCTCCTGCGGGGAGTGCCTGAACTGCCGGCGGGGCCGGGACAACCTCTGCGAGCGGATGGTGATGCCGGGGAACCACGCGGACGGAGGCTTCGCGGAGTTCATCAAGGTCCCCGCCCGCAACCTGGTCCGCCTGCCGGAGGGCCTGCCCCTTCAGGAGAGCGCGGTCATCTCGGACGCGGTGTCGACGCCCTTCCACGCCGTCCGGAACCGTGGCCGTGTCCAAGGCGGCGACCGGGTCGCCATCTTCGGCTGCGGCGGGGTCGGCATCAACGCGGTCCAGATCGCCGCGGCCCTCGGGGCCACGGTCCTCGCCGTCGACGTCGATCCGAAGAAGCTCGCCCAGGCGCGCGAGCTCGGGGCCTCGGAGGTCTTCAATCCGAAGGAGGGGGACGTCCCCAAGGCCATCCGGAAGCTGACGAAGGGTGGCGTCGACGTCGCCTTCGAAATCGTGGGGAAGCCGCAGGTCTTGGACCAGGCCTTCGGCTCCGTCCGCGCCGGAGGGACGCTCGTCACGGTGGGCTACAGCGAGGAGACGTGGAACTTCGCCGTCCACCGCGTGATGTTCCGGGAGATGTCCGTGATCGGCTCCCTGGGCTGCTGCTCCGCCGACTATCCCACGATCCTCGGGATGGTGCAGTCGGGGAAGATCCGCCTCGGGCCCGTGGTCGGGGACCGGTTCCCCCTGGAGAAGATCAACGAGGCCCTCGCCAACCTCGAGAAGGGGACCGTCTCGGGGCGGCAGCTCATCGTCCCCTAGGGAGTCTACCATGCCCCCCGGCGACCTGCTCAGCGTCCGAAGGGAGGGCGACGTGGCCTCCGTCCTCCTGTCGAGGCCGCCCCTGAACATCCTCAACCTCGCGATGATGGAAGCGCTCGGTTCCCAGTTCGACCGGCTCGCCTCCGATGGCGGTGTGGGAGCGGTCGTCCTCGAGTCCGCCCTCCCGGACGTCTTCAGCGCCGGGGCGGACGTGCGGGAGCACCTGCCCGCGTCGGCCGAGCGGCTCATCGGGACGCTGGAGCGGCTCGTCCTCCAGATCATCGCGTTCCCACGGCCCACCGTGGCCGTCGTCCGGGGCAGGTGCCTCGGCGGCGGGATGGAGCTGGCCATGGCGTGCGACTTCGTCCTCGCGAGCGACCGGGCGACTTTCGGCCAGCCCGAAGTGTCCGTGGGTGTCTTCCCGCCTCTCGCCACGGCCCTGTACCCGCGCCTCGTCGGATTGCGGAGGACGTACGACGTCGTGCTCACCGGGCGGACCCTGACCGCCGCGGAAGCGGCGTCCATGGGCTTCGTGACCTCCGTGCACCGAGTGGACGAGCTCGACGCCGCGCGGCGAAATCTCCTGGACGCCCTGACGTCCAAGAGCCGGAGC
>DUJI01000285.1 GCA_013329855.1 Thermoplasmata archaeon
GCGCGAGCCGCGTCGTCCAGGAGGTCCTTCGCCGGGCTGGGCGGATCGATGCCCTCGTCAACAACGCGGGCTACGCGAAGCTGGGCGCGATGGAGGACCTCCCGCGGGCCGACCTGCGTCATCAGTTCGAGGTCAACGTCTTCGGCGCGTTGCAGCTCTGCCGCGAGGTCATCCCGGTCATGCGCGCGCAGCACTCCGGACGCATCGTGAACGTGAGTTCCCTCGCGGGGAAGGTGAGCCTGCCCCTCATGGGCGCCTACTGCGCCTCGAAGTTTGCCCTGGAGGCCTTCAGCGACGCGCTCCGCGCGGAGGTCAAGCCCGCGGGGATCCGCGTCGCGCTCGTGGAACCCGGCCCCGTGGCCACGAACTTCAACCACCTGGCCCGAAACGAGAGCCACCTAATCCTCCAGGCCCCGAGCGTCTTCCACGCGGTGTACGAGCGCATCCGGCTCCAAGGCGTCGACCGCTGGGCCGCGAGCCCGGACCGAGTCGCCCGGGTCATCCTGCGGGCCATCCGCGCGGCCCATCCCCGGTCTCGGTATCGGGTGCGATTGCGGGAGAGCCTGGCCGCGGCCGTGGTCGCGGTCGTGCCCCGAGGCGCGATGGACTGGCTCACGATCCGGTTCATGGGGGGCAGGACGCCGGAGGCCCGGCAGACCGCGGGTTCATCCGTCGGTCCGCGATGAGGTCGGCTATGCCCGGCGACGGACCGTTTCTCTGGATTCGCGAACAATCGTCCCCCTTGGGTTTCTGGCACGCGCCCGAGGGCGGGTTCTGCCTCAACGTCTTCCTCTTCGTGCGGAATGGATCGAAGATCCTCCTCGGCAAGTACGGGGACGACCCGGCGTGGGAGTCCCTGGCGGGGCTGGATGCGGGTCGGCGAAAGCGGTTCGGTGCGGGCTGGACGGTCCCCGGGAGCCACGTGAAGTTCGGCGAGGAGCCCCGGGCCGCCGCGAGGCGGGTCGGCGAAGAGATTCTCCAGATTCCGGGCATGACGTACTCCGAGCCGAGGGTCGAGAGCGACGCCTATCCGGCGGACTTCGCGGGCGGGAAACTGCACTACGACGTCTGGTTCTTCGTGGACGCCCAGTTGCCGCGGGGTTGGACCTTGAAATCCCCTCCCTGGTACGCGGAGCTCGCCTGGCACGACCCCGAGAGCCTTCCCGCCTCGGCCTACGGCCGGAGCCATCAGGACGTGGTCGCGCGCTGGCGGGAGACACGTCCCAAAGCCTGAGCGCGCGGCGCTAGAGCCGTTTCGCGAGCGCGACGAACTGCGCCGACGCCCCGCCCGTGATCGGCTTCCCGTGTCCGAAGACCGCGTTGTCGAAGTGGAGGGTCGCCAGCTTCCGGATGGACTCCCGGTGCTGCCTGGGATCCACGTTGTACACGTCGTCCATCGTGCTGAGCGCCTTCTCGTTGTTGGCCGCGTCGCCCGCGATCAGGAGGGACCGAGACTCGTCGAGCAGGGAGATGCTCCCCCGCGTGTGGCCGGGGGTGTAGATCACCTTGAGGCCATCGTAGGCCTGCCCGTCCTCGAGGACGACGTCCACGGGCGTCCCCGGGTGCCGCTGATGCGCGGCGCCCGGCGGGCCGTCATAAACCCGCTTCTTCGAGATGAAGTCGGCCTCCACCCGGGAGGCCGCCACCTTGGTCCCCGTCGCATCCTGCTTGAGGCGCGCGAGGCCGCTCACGTGGTCCGGATGCACGTGGGTGATGAAGATCGTGGCGAGGTCGCGCGGCCTGATCTTGGCCTTCTCAAGGTACCTCAGGATCGTCTTCGCATCGGGCTCCGAACTCGTGTCGATCAGCACGAGCCGGTCGTCGATGAGCACGTACGAGTTCGCGTAGACATCAATCAGATGGACGCCCTTGAGTATCTCCATGCTCCCACGGCAGCCGCCGAAGCCGATCCCCCGCCTTATGCCTTTCGTGAGCGAGGTTGTCCCCTCACGAGAGCGCAGGCCGACGCGCGCCGATGGATCGCGCGATGGGCACCAGGAGGAGGAAGGCGGCCACAAGGAGCGCCGCGCCGACCCGGAATCCGTCGGCATAGCCCAGGTACGCGAACAGGATGCCGCCGATGGCGAACCCCAGGATTCCCCCGATCCAGCCCGTGGTGTTGAACAGGGCGAGGCCGCGGCTCAGCGAGGGGCGGTCCACGATATCCGTCACCAGGGCGGAGCCCACACCCGTGGACACGTAGGCGACGAAGGCGACGAAGGCCGAACCCATCCAGAACTCCACGAGCTGGCCCGCCGCCGAGTAGACGAGGAGACCCACGACTCCGACGAGGTAGCAGAGGCCGAGGAACCGCAGACGGCCGAACCGGTCCGAGAGGTATCCCAGGAGGAGTGGGAAGGGCAGGGTGGCGAGGCCGCTCACGGCCACCGTGCTCGTGATGTCCTCGTTCGTGAAACCGGAGCGCATGACCAGGGACCGGCCGAAGCCGCCGATGAACGAGCCGAAGGCTCCGAGCACCGCGGAGGCCAGGAGGACCAGGAAGGCCATCCTCCACAGGCCGCTGCCCCTCCGGCCGGGGATTGTCGCATCCCGGGCCCCTGGAGCCACATCCCGGATGAACAGGCCGGCCGCGGGGCAGAGCAGCCAAATCAGGCCCACGACGATCCACATCGCCGAGAAGCCCAGGGAGTCCGCCAGGTATCCGATGCCCAGGCCCCCGAGGATCGATCCGAGCGGCGCCGTGAGGGCGAGGATTCCGAGCACGGTCCCGCGCTCCCGGGGCCCCGCGGACAGGCCCGCGACGATGGTCGCGAGGGTGAGGGAGACGCCGCCGAACCACCAGAGAACCACGCTCACGGCCAGGAGCTGCCAGAAGGCCGTGACCTGGGATGTGAGCAGGAACAGGGGCGAAACGACGAGGGCCATGACCACCATCTGGACCCTGATTCGGCCCAGCCGGCCCGACAGCCATCCCGCCGAGGCGGAGCCGAGCGCAATGGCGCCGTACGAGAGGGCCAGAAAATAGCCGATGTCGACGTCGCTGGCGCCCAGCCCCGTGGCAAACTTCGGCAGCAGGGGCAGCAGCCCGTTCCCGAGGGACCAGATCACGACCGTGTAGAGGGAAAGGAGGAGCAGCTGCCGCCGGGGGATTGGCCCCTTCGGGACCGCGTCCCGAACGGCCGCGACGGGAGGCGGCGGGGTCCGAGGGGACCCGATCGGCGCGATGTCGGCCAAGAGGGCGGCTATCGGCTCCGCGGGTATTAACGCATCCCCGCCGCCACTTCGCGTCGACTTCTTATGGCACGAGCCCATCCCCGCGACGGTGCGTCCTCCATGTCTCTGACCGATGTGTTGGCCAAGGTGGAGTCCAACTCGGAGAAGGCCCTCGAGCTGCTCAAGGAATACTGCCGGTTCCCCTCGATCTCCGCGCACAAGAGGGCCCAGCCGGAGACGGCGGCGCTCGTCCGCCGCATCCTGGGCGAGAACGGGTTCGAGGCCCGCGAGTATCCCACGGAAGGCGGGCCCAACGTGGTCTTCGGTCAGCTGGTCGTGGATGAGAAGAAGCCCACCCTCCTCATGTACGAACACTACGACGTCCAGCCCACGGACCCGGTCAACGAATGGAAGCGGGACCCGTTCGATCCCGTGGTCGAGGACGGGAAGTTCTGGGCCCGCGGCTGCGGGGACACGAAGGGGAACCTGATCGCCCAGCTCCTGGCCGTGCAGGCCTGGCGCGAGGTGGAGGGCGCCCCGCCGATCAACCTGAAGTTCGTCGTGGAGGGCGAGGAGGAGGTCGGGAGCCCCCACTTCGGTTCCTTCGTCGAGGCGAACAAGGAGATCCTCAAGGCGGACGGCGCGACGATCGAGGGGGGCGACCACCTCCACGACGGTCGGCCGAAGATTGAGCTGGGCTGCAAGGGCACGCTGTACGTCGAGCTGGTCTCCCGCACGGCGAAGGTGGACCAGCACTCCATGTACGCGCCCATCGCCCCCAACCCGGGGTGGCGTCTCATCCATGCGCTGAACACGCTGCGGGACCAGCGGGGCCGGGTCACGATCCCCGGCTGGCTGGAGGACGCCCGGAGGCCCACGCCGCGGGAGATCCGGTACCTGAAGGCCAGCGGCTTCAAGGCTCAGGCGCTCAAAGAGTTCTGGGGCGCGACGGACCTGCTCGGGGGCGACAACGACTTCGAGCTGCTCCGGCGGCTCGTGTACTGGCCCACGTGCACGATCTGCGGCTTCGAGAGCGGCTACACCGGCGAAGGAACGAAGACGGTGAACCCTGCCGTGGCCAAGGTGAAGCTGGATTTCCGCATCCTCCCCAACATGCGGTCCGACAAGCAGCTCGTGAAGCTCCAGGACCACCTCAAGGCCAAGGGGTTCTCGGACATCGAGGTGGTCTACAAGGACCATCTTGACCCCAGCGCGATCTCCAGGAACGCGCGCGTCGTGAAGGCCTGCCTCAAGGGATCCGTGGACGTGTACGGCCACGAGGCCGACGTGTGGCCCTGGTCGCCGGGCGCGTCCGCGAACGGCTTCTTCAACGAGGTCGTCGGCGTGCCTTCCATCTCCGGTCCCGGCGTGTCGTACGACGGTTCCAACTACCACGCGCCCAACGAGAACATCCGGCTCGCCGACTTCGTTGGAGGCGCGAAGCACATGGCCGCCATGATCGGGCGGTTCTGAAGCGCCCCGCGCCTGCGAATTCCGCGGGGCGTTTGGGCCCCTGGTTCGGCCGTCCGAGGCTCAAGGCTGACCGCTAGGCCGCAAGGCCGTGTCCGCGGCCTTCCGCCGTGGGGCTTAAGACGGTGATGCGGCATCTCTCCTGCGAGGGGTCTCAATGTTGGGGTTGTGGGGCATGTGGGCGTTGCCGTCGCTCGGCGCGATGCAGGTGGAGGCCGCGGGGATCGCGATCGGCGCGTTCATCTTCGTGATCATCGTCCTGATCTTCCTCTTCGCGAGCATCAAGATCGTCAAGGAGTACGAGCGGATCGTGAACTTCCGCCTAGGGAAGGCCCAGGCGGAGAAGGGGCCCGGGATCGTCATCGTCATCCCGGGCGTCGACCGGCCCGTGCGGGTGGACCTCCGGGAGCGGTTCCTGACCATCCCGCACCAGACTTGCATCACGAAGGATAACGCGCCCGTGGACATCGACTTCATCATCTACATGAAGGTCATCAGCGCCGCGGACTCCGTAATCAAGGTGAACAACTTCGAGGGCGCCGCGATGGGAATTGCCACGACCACCCTCCGGGCCGTCATCGGCGACATCATCCTTGACGAGGTCCTCTCCAAGCGCGAGGAGATCAACGCGGTCCTGCGCACGAAGCTGGACGAGGTCACGACGCGGTGGGGCGTCAAGGTGACCAACGTGGAGATCCGGGAGATCCTGCCTCCCAAGACCGTCTCGGACGCGATGATCCTCCAGATGTCCGCGGAGCGGAGCCGGCGGGCTGTGGTCCTCGAGGCGGACGGGAAGAAGACCGCCACGATCACGGTCGCCGAGGGTGACAAGCAATCGGCCATCCTCCGTGCGGAAGGGCAGAAGCAGGCCGCCATCCTGAACGCGGAAGGCTATTCCCAGGCCCTGACCACGATCTTCGGCGCGGCGAAGGGCATCGACGAGAAGACCCTGATGATCCAGTACCTGGACACCCTGAAGACGCTGGGGTCCAGTCCGTCCACGAAGTGGATCCTCCCCATGGAGTTCACGGAGCTCATCAAGCCCATCCGGAGCGTGCTCGCGACCGCGGAGAGCGGCGGCTCCCAGGAAGAGAAGAAGTAGGGGTTCCGACCGTGGGTCCGCCGACGTCCGAGCCACCGAAGACGCTTGTGGACCGGATCTTCCTCTACGGCATCCGGGCGGTCATCGTAGTGGTGATCATCCTCGCCCTGGGCGCGGTGCTCCTCGTCCACGGGGTGATGGTGGGCCGCTACGATTACATCGCCTCGGGGCTCATCATCCTCATCCTGGGCGTCGTCATCGGGGTCGCGAACATGCGGACGTCCGTGAAACTCATCACCAAACCGTACTTCGTGGCGGATTCCATGACGGGGAAGACGGGGAAAGCCCTGGGTGCAATCCCCGCCGCGGGCAAGGGGGTCGTCCAC
>DUJI01000259.1 GCA_013329855.1 Thermoplasmata archaeon
ATGCCCTCCTTGGCGAGGTAGTGCTGGGCGAGGTCGTCGATGCCCTTCTGGCTGAACAGGACCGTGGCCCCGCTCTTCTTGACCGTCTCGACCATGCGCTTGAGCATGCCCTCCTCCTCGTTGAGGAAGGCCTGGAGCTGGGTGGGGTCCGTGATCTCGATCTTCGCGTCGATCTCCGTCTTCTTGACCTCGAGGGCCGCGTCGACCAGGGCGATCTTCGCGTTGTCAACCTCGGAGGGCATGCCGGGGTGCACGCGCTCCTTGTCCACGATGATGCCGTCCACCAACTCGGTGTCGGCGATGGAGCCGCCCTGCTTCTTGACGATCTGGATGTTGTCGTCGTCCACGAAGTACGAGCCGTCCGCGCGCTGCTCCGCGNNGCGGTCGTCGTGCCGTCGCCGGCCTCCTCGTCCTGGGTCTTCGCGACCTCGACGAGCATCTTGGCGGCCGGGTGCTCGATGTCGATCTCCTTGAGGATCGTCACGCCGTCGTTCGTGATGACGACGTCGCCCAGGCTGTCCACGAGCATCTTGTCCATGCCCCGCGGACCGAGGGTCGATCGCACGGCATCCGCGACGGCCTTGGCGGCCGCGATGTTGTTGAACTGCGCTCCCTTCCCCCGCTCACGGCGGGTCCCTTCCTTCAAGACGAGGATTGGGGTACCTGCTGGCATCATGGTCTACATGCCTCCGAAGCCCACCGGACTCCTGTCCGGGGCTCCAGTCTATGTTGGGACTTCTATATAAGCATTCCTTAGGGCACGATCTTCGAGGACTGGTCGGCGACGGTGTCCGAGGGACATCCTAGGGAGCCACCGAGTTCGCAATCGCCACCATGTCTGCCTGGGGAAACGGAGAGACGATCGCGTAGTGGATCCCCAAAGCCCACCAGTGCAGCTGGTTTCCTGCCGAGAAGCCTGGGTTCCCGTTAATCGTCACCTTCGTAGCGGCCTGCTCCTTTACCACGGCCTCAATAATCGGCCCGGGGTCGGTGGCGGGCTCGTGGGTTTCTACAATGAAAAAGCCACCCGCACCAAGCAAATCGGCCATGGTCGTATTGTCGTCAAAGGGCACAGAGGAATAGATCAGATAAACAAGGCCACCCATCGGATAGGAAGGGTCAACCCTTACAGCGGTGTGGGCGAAGGCACGTGGAAGGTATGTCGGAACGCCGATCTGGAACGAGACCATACTCCGGGCGGTGTCAAGCGAGACGAACGTGCCGGGGAACGGGATGCTCAGGTTCCCCGTTCCTTGCGACGTAGAAGGCGGCTGAGCGGGTTGTCCGAAAAGCACAAACGCGCCGATGAGCGCGGTGAACATGATCAAGGCGAGAAGCCCTTTCAGGGTATCCGGAGCGCTAGACCTACGGTCTCCTCGCCTGCGCGCATTTCGAGCCGGATGTCGCATAGTCCGCTTGCCCCCTACGGATGCGTCCACGACGCCGTCTTGAATTCCTTGCTGCTGATTGGGGTGACGTAGTACGGATAGTCTTGGTACGTGGAGAGTGAAGCCCAGTCATACCAGTAAATGACGGTCCCGCCACGAATTCTCCCGTACTGCATCGACTTGAACCAACCGTTCATCTGATTCCCGTCGCCGTTTGCCTCTCCGACGGCATGCCCGTAGCCATAGCTGTAGCCGAAAGTGGTCGTCTTCACGAGACCGTTGTTGATGACGCCATTCCACTGTGAGGTCCCTGGGACATCGTAAATCTGGTAGGGATAGTCGGTTCCTGTGGATGGGAATCGATTTGTGATGGGAGTGCAACCGTACTGCCCGAATGCCTGTTGATCGGTGTACCAAGTGGGGAAGTACTGAAGGCCGCAGACGATGCCCCCGCCTTGATAGTAGCCAACTTCGAACCAGTCGCCATCGGGGAAGATGATTGCGATGAAGATTGCAGTAAAGTGGTTGACGTCCGAGGGGGTGTTGGCGTAGGTGGAAATCGAGCCGCTCACACCGTTACTCCAGTTGTTGTAGTAACCCCTAGCGTACCACCGCTCGCCTCCGGGAGCCGTGGCATATGCGGATGCGAGAACGAGGGCCATGGCCCCAAGGAAGATGACAGCATAAGAGACACGAACCAGCGTGGGCACGCAATCCCTCCGAGAAAGGCGAATTCATCCCATTCCGATAAGAATACTGCTCATACTCTATGTACGTGTCAAGGTTAACGGTTGCACGAGGTGTGCAAGAAGCCGACACTGGGACGGCGCGGGCGCCTGCCAACCGGCCCAGCCCACCGGTCGTCCATGGCGGCTCACTGGCCCTCATTCCGCGGAACCCATCCCATCCAATAGTTCTATTAGGGGCCAGGAAGTAGCACCGCCCCAATGGCGGAGCTCCTCGACGACTTGGCTCGGGCGGTCCAGCATGCCGTCGACACGCTCCGCGGGGACCCGGGTGAGATCCTGAGTCGAGGGGCCGATGGAGCGCCGAGCTCGCGCCGCGGTCGGGTCGCCGAGGCCGCCGTCCTTGAGCGCCTCAAGACGAGCGAGGCTCGTGTCGACGTCCTCAGCGAGGAAGCGGGTTTCATCCATCGCGGCGGCGAATGCCTGCTGGTTCTAGATCCTGTCGACGGGACACATAATGCGCTTCGCGGCGTTCCCGCCTTCTCCGTGTCCCTCGCCCTCGGCCACGATCGCCTCTCTGGCATTGAGGAAGGGCTCGTGAGGGACCTGGTCAGCGGGGCGACGTACCACGCAGCCAAGGGAGAAGGGGCCACGCTCAACGGCAAGCCCATCCGCGTAAAACCGTTCGACCCGAGGGACACGCTCTTCAGTGTCTATCTGGGCACGAACGCGGAGCCAGACTCCGCCCGCGTCGCCGGCAAGGCCCGGAGGGTCCGCAACCTCGGGGCCGCGTCCCTGGACCTCTGCCTCGTCGCGCGTGGCGCGGCGGACGTCTATTACATGCACAGCCGGGAGCAGCGTCTCAAGCTCCGCGCGTGCGACATCGCCGCGGGCACGCTCATCGTCCGCGAGGCCGGAGGGCTGGTCCTCGACCTTGCCGGACGCGACCTGGATATTCCCCTCACAACCGACGCGCACACGGACCTCGTGGCCGTCGGCGACCGCAAGGCCTGGGAGGCCATCCAATGAAGTTCGGCATCACCGCGAACCCCCGCATCACAGACTCCCTCGACGCGACCCAGCGCATCCTGCGCTTCCTCGAGCCCAAGCACGAGGTCGCGCTGGAGACGGAGATTGCCAAGGACCTCGGCCGCAAGGGCGTGCCGCTGGCCCACATGAAGCCCGACGTGGTCCTCGCGATCGGCGGCGACGGAACCATCCTCCGCGCCCTCCAGCTGACGGACGCGCCCATCCTCGGCATCAACTCCGGATCCCTCGGCTTCCTCGCAGAGGTGTACGCGAAGGAGGTGGAGACCTTCCTGGGCCGCGTGGTGCGGAAGGATTACAAGACGGAGGACCGGCTGCGCCTCAAGGTCACCGTGGACGGCAAGCGGCTCTTCGACTGCCTGAACGAGGCCGTCGTCCACACGGCCCACGTCGCGAAAATCCGCCACTTCGACGTCCATCTGGACGGCGAGGCTGTGACCCAGGTCCGCGCGGACGCCGTCATCCTGGCGACGCCCACGGGATCCACGTCCTACTCCATGTCCGTCGGCGGGCCTATCGTGGACCCGCGTGTGGACGCGATCATCCTCACGGCCATCGCGCCGTTCAAACCTTCCTGCCGGCCCCACGTCTTCCCGGCGGCGAGCCAAGTCTCCGTGAGGCTCGTGAAGCCCCGGGAGTGCGTCCTAGTCATGGATGGTCAGCACGAGATGCCCCTCCAGGGGACCGAGGAGGTCATCGTCACCCGATCGGATCGCCCCGCGCGCTTCATCCGGTTCCGCGACGACTTCTACAAACGGTTCGAGGAGAAGATCTCCCGGCAGTGAGGATGCATGGCGAAGCGACCCGAGGCGATTACCCGGAAGCTGCTCCGGATGATCCTCGAGGCGTCGCGGGACATGTACCCCAACGAGTTCGGCGCGTTCCTGCGGGCCGAGGAGGGCGTCCTCGTGGAGCTCGTGATGATCCCGGGAACGGTCATGGGCCGGAGGCACGCCATCTTCCAGACGTGGTTGCTGCCCCCGAACATGAACGTCGTCGGCACCGTCCACTCCCACCCGAGCGGGAACTTCCATCCATCCGACGAGGACCGGAACCTGTTCAGCAACTTCAGCGGGCTCCACATCATCACGGGCTACCCCTACACGGAGGCCACGTGGGCCGCGTGGACGAACAAGGGGGAGCAGGTCCCGCTCAGGGTCGAGCCGTAGCCTGACGGCGGGCCACGACGTCCCGGTACACCTGGAGGACCTGGTCCGTCACGGCCTCCGTGGTGAACGAGGCGAGGACCTTCTCCCGTCCGCGCCGTCCCATCTCCTCCCGCAGGGCCGGATCCTCGAGGAGGCGGCGGATCTTCTCCGCCAAGTCCTGCGGGTTCACCGGGTCCGCCAGGAGGCCCTCTACGCCGTCCTCGATCACCTCGCGCACCCCGGGGATGTCCGCGACGACCACGGGCTTGCCCGTGGCCATGGCCTCGAGGGCCACGATCCCGAAGGCCTCGAGCCGGGAGACGCTGGGGAGGACGAAGATGTCACAGGCCGCGTACACCTTGGGGAGGTTCTCCTGGGAGATGCGACCCAGGAAGCGGATCCGGTCCTCCACGCCGAGACGATCCGCGAAGCGCTCCATGGACTCCAGATGGGTGCCCTCGCCCGCGACGAGGAACTGGACGCCGGGCAGATAGCGGGAGGCCTCGATGAAGTGCTCCACGCCCTTGTGGGCGACGATCCGTCCGACCAGGAGGACCACGGGGCGGTCCGGGGGGATTTTGAGCTTCTGCCGCACGGCCATCCCATCGATGCCCGGGTCGAACCGGTGGACGTCCACCGCGTTCGGGATGACAACGGGGCTGTGCCGCCAGACGGCGCGGCTCGTCGCGGCGTACGTCCGCGTGGTCACGATGACTTGCCGGGCACGGCGCAGCGTGGACTCGCCCAGGCTCCGCCGGTACACGGTCTCGATCAGCGAGCCCACGGGCGACGGGATCTCCACGTCGCAGTGGTAGGTCAGGACCAAGGGCACGCCCCGGGCCTCGCAGGCGTCCGCGGCATAGTGCGCGCTGAGCGGCGGCGGCAGGTGGGCATGGACCACGTCCGCAGGCAGGCCGCGCAGGGCGCCCCGGATCCGCGGCGCGATGGGCGTGCGCATGACGACCATGCGCGGCTTCACGCGGATGACGTCGAAGCCGTCCAGGCTCTCGCGCTCGGGCGCGGAGGACGTGTGCCGCGTCGTGACCACGGTCACGTCGTGCCCGCGGGCCGCGAGCTCGCGGGAGAGACTCTGCACATGGCTCTCCACGCCGCCGAGGTGGGGGTAGAACCACGGGGCGACCTGGACGATGCGCAGGGGCCCACCTCAGAAGACCCGGCTGCGCGGGGCCACGTTCCCCCGCACGGACGCGCCGGGTCCGATGAACGTGCCCTCGCCGATGATCGTGCCCGCGTCGATGGACGCGTTGATCCCCACCTTGACGTCGTCCCCCATAATGACGCCGAGCTTGCGGAGGCCCGTGTCGACCTCCGCGCCGCGGAACATCACGCGGACGTTCGCCTCGTCCAGGCGCAGGTTGGCCACTTTGGTGCCCGCGCCCAGGTTGCACCGCTCCCCGAGGACACTGTCCCCGACGTAGTTCTCGTGGGACGCATGGGTCTCCGCCATGAGGATGCTGTTCTTCACCTCGCAGGCGTTGCCGACCTTCGCGCGCGGACCGATTGACGTGGACGGGCGGATGTAGCAGTTGGGTCCGACCTCCGCCCCCGCGCCGATGATGGTCGGCCCTTCGACGAGGGACCCGGGCCGCACGTGGGCGCCCTCCTCCACGAGGACCTCGCCCACGAGGCTCGCTCCTCCGTCGACCGTCCCGTGCACCGCGCCCTTCAGCGGTTTGAGGAGCGCCGCGTTGGCCCGGAGGAGATCCCAAGGCCTCCCGACGTCGAGCCACTCTCCGGGCAGGCGGAACCCGTGCACGTCCCGCTTCGCGATGAGGGCGCGGATGGTGTCCGTGATCTCGTACTCCCCGCGGGGCGACTTGGGGGTCGCGTCGATGAGAGGAAAGATGTCGGTGTCGAAGATGCAGATCCCCGCGTTGATCAGCTTGGACTTCGGCGTGCGCGGCTTCTCCTCCAGGCCCGTGACCCGGCCGTCATCCGTCTCCACGACGCCGAAAGGGCGCGGGTCCGCGACCTCGGCCAGGGCCATGACGGGGCCTCCCACTTTCCCGTGGTGCGCGACGAGATCCTTGAGCGCCTCGCCGGAGACGACCACGTCCCCGTTGATGCTCAGGAAGGCGCCGTCCACGTGGTGGCGCAGCTGGCCGATGGCATGGGCGGTACCGAGCCGCTCCGTCTGCTCCGCATAGTCGATCGTGAGGCCGAACGCGTCGCCGCGGCCGAAACGCTCCCGGATCCGGTGGCCCTGCCACCCGACGAGGAGGGTCACCTCCCGCACGCCCGCCTGGCGCACGGCCTCCAGGGTGTGTAGCAGGAAGGGCTTCCCCGCGACGGGGAGGAGCGGCTTCGGGAGGTTGGCGGTCAGGGGCCGCATCCGCGTGCCTTCGCCGGCCGCGAGAATGACCGCCTTCATGTGGCCGCGCCCTGCGCGCTCGATAGGACCGTGGCATATATCGCCTTTGCTCTGGCCTCGTCCCGCGATTCCGCGAGCACGCGAATCTTGGGCTCCGTCCCGGAGAAACGCACGAGCGCCCATCCGTCCTCCCAGGCGAGTCGCCAGCCGTCCACGCGGCTCACCTCGGCCCCGAGGCCCCGTACGGCGGCGTCCAGCTTCCCCTCGATGGCCGCGCGCCGCGCGCCCTCGTAGGCGAAGGCGCCCCGGAAGGTCGGGTAGCGGGGAATCGCCCGGATGGCGGCGGACAGGGAGCCCTCGGACGCCATCTTCACGAGCCGCGCGGCGGCGTAGACGCCGTCGGGACACAGGGTGGCCTTGGGGAAAATCCACGTCCCCGAAGGCTCGCCGCCGAAGTCCGCATTCTGCCGCTTGAGCTCGCCCGCCACGTAGACGTCGCCCACGCGGGTGCGGAAGACCTTGACATGGGGGAGCAGATCCTCGAGGACCATGGACGCGTCCACGGGCACGACCAGGGACCGCTTCACCTCCTCTTTCGCGAAGAGCACGAGTAGGGTGTCACCCCCGATGAAGGTCCCGTCGCGGTCCACCGCGACCATGCGGTCGCCATCCCCGTCGTGCGCGATGCCGAGGTCCGCTCCCACCTGGCGCACGGTGGACTTCAGGAGGCTCAGGTTCTCCTCGGTCGGCTCGGGCTCGCGGCCGGGGAAGTGCCCGTCGGGCTGCGCATTGATGGCGACCACATCGCATCCCATCTCCCGCAGGAGGAACGGCGTGATGGTCGTCGTGGCGCCGCAGGCGCAGTCAACCACGACGCGCAGCGTGACGCGGCCGATCTCCTCGAGAATGGCGTCCATGTGCTGGGCCACGAGGTCGTTGCGGACCGAGAACCGGCCCACGGCGTCCCAGGACGACGACCGGAAGCGGTCCGCGTCCAGGGCGGTCTCGATCTCCTCCTGCTGCCGCTCGTCGAAGGCCATGCCGTCCGGGTTCCAGAGCTTGATCCCGTTGTAGGGTGCCGGGTTATGGGAGGCGGTGATCTCCACGCCGCAGCCGTAGTCGGCCGCGCCTCGGGCGAGGGTGGGCGTGGACACGAGGCCCGCGTCGATGACGTCGCCGCCCGCGGCGAGGATCCCCGCGGTCAGCGCCGCGGTCAGCATGGGCCCCGTCGTGCGCGGGTCGCGACCCACGACGGCCGAATTGTACAGCTCCCCGAGGACCTGGCCGACCCGGAGGGCCAGCTCGGGCGTGACCTCGACGTTCGCGAGACCGCGGATTCCCGAGGAGCCAAAGCGAGGCATCGCCCAGGATAGCGAGGCGGAGATAGAAATCTCTTCGCGGCCCCGGGCGGCTCGGCCATGTTTTTTATTGAAAGGGTTATATAGTAACGTTCGGATGGCGAACCCGAGAGGTTCTCATCGGGCATCGGAGGGAACCGCATGGTCATGGAACCGATCAGCGTCGAATCCGCTATTGAGAAGGCGAAGAAGAAGGGGCTCAAGCCGGGGCGTGTCCGCGGCACGGAGGGCATCCAGTTCACCAAAGGCAGGAACAACCACATCCAGGTGATCTCCTGGGACCAGTTCCGGGAGACGCTCTCCAAGCGGCGGCTTCAGGTCTTTGAGTCGGGCGGATGGATGAAGATCATGAAGCGGGGCCGGTGACCCCGCCCCCCGAAACTATCACGTCGGCGACGAGCGGGCTCGGCCGCAGTACGGACAGACCTTCCAGTCCGGCAGCATGGCGCTTCCGCAGCCCGCGCAGGGCGTCGGGACCTCCGGCACCTGGGGCGGAGGCGTCCCCAGCGGCGCCCCGAGGGAGTACACGTACTGCCAGAACGCGAGCATGAGGTTCCGCGCGTCCGTCTCATACTCCGAGTAGGAAATCGCGCCGCCCACGACGGCCACGGGAAGGAACACGACTGCGGAGACGGCGCCGAGGACGAGGCCCTCATCCGTGACTTGGGCGTTCAGTGCGAGGTCCGCGTTGCAGCCATTCGGTGCCTCCGAGAGGACGAGCCAGAGCTCGCGCCGCAGGCCGATTCGGCTGTAGAACGACGTGCCGCTCAACGACGTGGGCGCGGTCTGCGTGAGCTGGAACCCCTGACGGGACCACCAGTCCCAGACCTTGGGCCAGAGGTCCGCGGGCTTCATGCCGGGAACGAAGTGCACCTCCCTCTTCTGGAACATGGCATCACCATCGGACGCCCGCAGATATGGAGTTATGCACGGCAGGCCGGAGCCGCGCGCCCTGCACGGCAACTTTATTACGACGCCGCAGATTGGCCCGGATTGCGCCGTGCGTGGGTTGCCAAGCTTGGTCAAAGGCGCAGGGCTCAGGATCCTGTCCCGTAGGGGTTCGCAGGTTCAAATC
>DUJI01000032.1 GCA_013329855.1 Thermoplasmata archaeon
CGTCGGCCCGAGGCCCCCGTGAATTCGTACGTGATCGGCCCGAAGGAGCGGCCCTCCTTGCGGACGGACAGCATGAGGGCCCCATAGTCTTGGAGCCAGCCGATGAAGAAGTTACCGAGGATGATCCAGAGAAGCGCGGGGAGCCACCCGTACGTGATGCCGATGAACGGCCCCAGAATCGGACCGAGCGCGGCCACGCTCTTGAACTGGTAGCCCCACAGGACGTAGCGGCTCACGGGAAAGAACTCCACGCCGTCCATGTACATGTAGGCGGGCGTGGTCCGTTTCACGTCGGACCGCCAGACCTTCCGGTCGATCATCTTGCCATAGCCCAGATACGCGACCGCATAGACCGCAATCGCAACGACAACCCACAAGAACGGCGTGTCGAGTAGCGCCATCGTTCCCCTCCTTTTCCCCGGCAGGGACACCCTGCCAAGGCCCAGCACGCTATGGCCTGATCAGCTCTTAAATCTGTGTACCCTGATTTATGTCGTCCGAAAGGAGACGCATTTCGACAGGCGTGGCCGGCGGCGAGCCCGCGCCCCGAGCCAACCGAGCCAATGGGCAACCCGTAAAGCCAAGGCGGGACGTAGTCCTCCTGTGTCCGCGCGGCCCCTGAGGATCCAGATGCTCGGGCTGTGGCCGGCGGTCCTCCAGCCATGCGGGCCCTCCTGCGCCCGGCCGTTCGTGAACGCGCCCGCGGAGAGGATGTCCAACCAGGAGATGGACGAGACCCCTCCGTTCATCCGGGAGAACGGCGAACGCGCTCACGCCATCGCGGAGCAGCTCTTCCGCGACTTCGGCGACGAGGTGCGTATCGAAGTGGTCGCGTTGGACACTCCACGGGGATTCTGGCTCGCGGCGCGGCACCGAGTCGGCAGAGGATTCGCGGTCGTCGTGGGCGGAAGGACCGTCGTCCGAGACCCGGAAGACTACATTCATGTCAAGAGCGCCGTGGCACGGTCACTCCACGCGGAGGATGCCGGAACACCGGGATGACGGGCGTCGCCGCTCCTGTCTCAAGATAGAGCGGAAGAAAAAGAAAGGGAGTGGAGCACGCCTTTGAGGCATCGGCCGCTCCACTCCCGTGAGTGGTCGATCGATCTAGGAGAGGGCCTTCAGGCACCCACCACGCTGACCGTGCCCATCATGAACCCGGGGGTGGTCATCGCCGCGTCGTCGCACATGGCCTCGCAGTGCCACACGAACTGTCCCGTCGTCGTGAACACGACCGTGAAGGTCACCACGGTCGGGGTCTGGCGGTCGGCCGCGGGGATCGGGACGTTCACGCCGTAGGGCGACGCGTCGAGGGTGAACGTGTGGGCCACCTGATCCGCCGGCACGGAGCTGACCGCCTGTCCGCTCACTGTGGCGTTCGTCAGCGTCTCCGTCCCGCCGACGGTCCCGCGGACCTGGTTGAACCCGGAGGGGATCGTGTTGGAGCCGTTGTCGTAGTTCGTGATCGTGATGAGGACCGGGACGTTCGCCGGGACCGTGAAGTTCGCGGGGAAGTATTGGTCGAGACCCGTGTACGGGTCGAACGCGACGGTCAGGTAGAGATGGTCCGTGCCCGTGGTGGTCACCACGGGCGGCGTCGCCACGTGGCCCAGGATCCCGCCCGCCATCAGCCCGAACACGAGGAGGACCGCCCCGGTCATGACCACCGCGCCGGACCGCATGGGCCGCCGTCCCTTGATTCGCCGCGCCAATACCGCATCCCTTGCCGTCATCTCCATGCTTCGTTCGCTCATGCCGATGCCTCTTAGGTATGCCTAAAGCCTGCCGAAACATCAAACGCCGGGCGGTATGGTACGTACAATGCGAATTTCGGGCGGCCGAAATGCCGAACGCGGCCCCGCCTGGACGACGTCATCGACGGGAGGGCGGGAAGCCGCCCGGTGGGACGCATCCCGGCAGGGGAGCCCCGCGCGGGAAGGCGTAAGAGGCTTTCCGCCGTTCCCGGTTGGGGCCATGCGCGACGGGTACGGCTGCCAGGACATGGTCGGACGCCTTCGGCGTGTCCTTGTGCGACGCCCGGACGCGAGTTTCGCCGAGGCCGATCCGCGCGCCTGGCACTACGCGGCGCGTCCGCGTTTGGCCGCGGCGCGGAGGGAACACGACCTCTTCACCACGATTCTGCGGAAATCGGGGGCGGAAGTCCTCGAGCACAACGCACCCCAGCCCGGACGCGCGGATGCCCTGTTCGTCCACGACCCGGCCCTTGTGACCGACCAAGGCGCGATCCTCCTCCGCATGGGGAAGAAGCTCCGTCGGGGCGAGGAGGAAAGCCTCGGGGCCGCGCTCCAGGGGTTCGGCGTGCCCATCCTCGGGCGGCTCACGGGAAGGGCCACCGCAGAAGGAGGCGACCTCCTGTGGCTCGACCACGACACCCTCGCCGTGGGGCGGGGATTCCGCACGAACACGCAGGGCCTCGACCAGATCGGGAGCCTCCTCCGCCCGCTGGGCGTCCATCTCGTCCCCGTGGCGCTCCCCTATTTCGAGGGACCCGAGGCATGCCTCCACCTGATGTCCCTGATCAGCCTGCTGGATCACGACCTCGCGGTAATCTACCCGCGCTTGTTGCCCATTCCCTTCTCCGAGGAGCTGCGGGAACGAGGGATCGACCGGGTGGAGGTCCCCGATGCGGAGTTCCCCGCGATGGGCCCGAACGTCCTCGCCATGGGCCCGCGTGACCTGGTGGCCCTGCGTGGCAGTCCGGTGACGCGGCGACGACTGAGGGCGGCCGGATGTCGTGTGCAGGCCTACCGGGGGGAGGAGATCTCCCTGAAGGCGGAGGGCGGACCGACCTGCCTCACACGGCCCGTGCTACGCGGGTGACCTTCGCTCACGGCGCGACGACGGTCGCCTTCGTGATCACGACGTCCTTCAGCGGGCGGTCTTGTCGGTTCCGTGGCACGCGGCTGACCGCATCGGCGACCTCGAGCCCCGAGACGACCTTGCCGAACACGGGATGTTTGGGGTCCAATCGGCCGTTGTCCACCACGTTGATGAAGAACTGGCTCCCTCCCGTGTTGGGCCCGGCGTTGGCCATGGAGATCGTGCCCCGGCCGTTGTGGTTCCCGGCCGCGAACTCATCCTTGATCGTGTAGCCGGGACCGCCCATGCCGGTCCCCGTCGGGTCGCCCCCCTGGATCATGAAGTTGGGGATGACCCGGTGGAAGACCACGCCGTTGTAGAAACCCTTCTCTGCGAGCTTGCGGAAGTTGCCCGCGGTGATCGGCATCGTGTCCTCGAACAACTGAACGCGGATGTCGCCGAGGGTCGTCTGGAGCAGGACCTCGCTCATGGTCCTGGCATGGCGGTCGCCGCTTTAACCCATCGCCCCGGGCCTCAATCCGTTATCCTGCGGTACAGGCACGACCAAAGCGTGAAATAGGTCTCCCTAACTCGATTCGGCGTGCACCCGAAGCTCCGCGTCGCCGGCCTGTCCATCGGGTCCAACGCGGGGCTGGTGGCGGTCGAGCTCACGCTGGCGTGGATCACGGGCAGCCTGGCCGTCCTCGCGGACGCGTTCCACTCGGGCGTCGACCTCACCGGGTCGCTCGTCGCCCTCTCCGGGATCCTCCTCGCCCTGCGAGCGGCGGACACGAACCACGGATACGGTTACTCGCGGTACGAGAACGCGGCCGCCTTCGTGCAAATGGTCCTCATCGCGATCATCGGCGTCACCGTGATCGAGGAGGCGGTCCGCCGTCTGCTCGAGGGATTCACCGTCCACATCACGCTGCTCGCCCTCATCGCGGTCCTGGCCACCTTGGTCTACGACGTGTTCCTGTTCCGCTACATTTCCCGCAAGGGAGAGGTCCTAGGGAGCTCCGCGCTCGAGGCGGACGCGTACCACTTCGCGACGGACGCGGTCGGCAAGGTCGGGGTCGTCTTCGGCATCGGGATGGCCTACCTCGGATATCCCGTCATGGATGTCGTCGGCGCGCTGATCATCGCGGTAGTCTTCCTCATCACCGCGTTCCGGATGGGCCGGAAGAACCTCCAGGTGCTCGTGGACGCATCCCCGCCCGTGGACGTCCTCGAGGAGGTCCGGCACGCCGCGGAGAACGTCTCCGGCGTGGCGGAGGTGCACAGCCTCCGGGCGCGGATGTCCGGCCGCTTCGTGTTCGTGGACCTCGCGGTTCACGTGACACCGGGCGCCACCCTCGAATCCGCCCACGGCATCGCCCACGAGGTCGAGAAGAACGTGCAGAGGCGGGTCCCCGCGGTGGCCGAGGTCGTGGTCCACGTGGAGCCGGACCGCCACGAGCCCGCCTTGGATGACGCCCACCCCGCATGACCCGAGGCGGGATGCCACCTGGCCGCTCGCGCACGTTAGGCTTCCTCCTGACAAAGAAGGGCGTTTGAAGTAACTCCCCTCCCCTGTCCTCCTCCGATGTGGACCCGCCGCCGGATCGCCGCCCTCCTCGTTGGGCTTGCCGTGACCGTCTCCACCGCGGCCGTCGTGCTCATCGCGACGACGCCGCCGGCGTCCGGGCTTCTCCCGTTCCGGAGCTACAACGACCTCGCCAGCTACCTCGGCGGAGCGCGCGGATCGTACGGTGGCACCCCGACGAACGCCGTCTTCGGACCTGTCTTCTCGTCGCCCAGGATGGGCGCCCCCAACTCGGGAGGGACCTCGAGCCCCTCGACCCCGGGGTACTCCTCGACGA
>DUJI01000160.1 GCA_013329855.1 Thermoplasmata archaeon
GTACGAGCTCCAGAAGGCCTTGGAGATGGAGAAGAAGAGCCACTGGCGCCGCGCGAACGAGCTCTTCGCCACGCACCCGCCGACGATCAAGCGGATCCTCATGCTCGAGGAGATGGAGCAGGAGATCCACCAGGCCGGCGGACAGCTCCCCGCGAACATCTACAAGTTCGTCTGAGCCGCGGTTTCGGAGACCCTCACGCAAGGTACTTGGAACCCGCCGTGGTTACGCGGCGCAGGCGGAGCGTGCGGCCCGTGTCCACGTCCGTTCAGATCGTGTTCGACTGCGCCGATCCCGAGCGCCTCGCCCGCTTCTGGGCCGAGGCCCTCGGCTACATCCTACAGCCGCCGCCCCCGGGGTTCGCCTCGTGGGACGCCTTCCTCGCGACGATGAACGTGCCCCCGGAGGACCGGAACGCCGCGAGCGCGATCGTGGACCCCGAGGGAAAGGGGCCCCGCATCTACTTCCAGCGGATGGACACGCCCAAGCTGGCCAAGAACCGGCTGCACCTGGACCTCAACGTGGGCGGCGGGAGCAAGGTCGCGCTGGACGAGCGCAAGGCCCGCATCGAGAGCGAGGTCCGGCGGCTCCTCGGCCTGGATGCCGCGCGCCTCCGGACCGAGAGCGACGAGCACGAGTACTGGGTCGTGATGGCCGATCCCGAGGCCAACGAGTTCTGCGTCCAGTAACGCCCTAAGAAACCTTCTAGACCCCGGTGTCCCGTTGCGGGGCTCATGGCCACCACGATCCGCCAGACCGTCGCCTTCGACGCCCCGCCGCACGCGGTCTTCGAGGCCCTCCTCGACTCGAGGAAGCACTCCGCCTTCACCGGCCAGAAGGCGAGCATCAGCCGCAAGGTCGGCGGGAACGTGTCCGCGGGGGAAGGCTACATCCATGGCAGGAACTTGCGCATCGAACAGGACAAGGTGATCGTCCAGTCGTGGCGGACGACCGATTTCAAGGAAAGCGACCCGGACTCGCAGGTCATGTTTCACTTCTCGAAGAAGGGGGACGGGACCCGGCTCATGTTCGTCCACAGCAAGGTCCCGGACCGCCTGGCGGAGGAGTTCCGCCAAGGCTGGATTGACTACTACTGGGTGCCGCTGAAAGCTTACCTCGAGTCGCCTACGGCGTGACCTTTCGCTGGCTCTTGCGGACCCGGTCTTCCTCGCTCTGGCGGGACATCGTCCAGATCGCGGTCAGGACGATGACCACGAAGATGGACTCGAGGACCATCAGGATGAGCTTGTTGAACACGTCGCTCACGGGGTCCACCGCGATGGAGCCGTAGAAGCTCCCGATGCCGATCACGAAGAACGCGGCGGCCAGGGGCATGGCGATCGTGCGGTTGTGGGAGCCCATGAACACGAAATACCAGAGGAGCGCGAAGATCAGGCTGGTCAGCCCCATCCACCACAGCTGGTGCGTGAAACCGGCCACGTAGACGAGGATGAAGCCGAAGATCGCGGCGATCACCACGACGGCGATCGCGAGCATGGCGTAGAGGACGATCTTCGAAAGCTTCAGACGAGGCTCCGCCGGGGCGGCGGGTGGGTTCGCAGAAGCGGGCACGGGTTCCATGGCGTATCACTTCCGAGGTGCCACGCGATTCCCGCGTCCGCTCTTAGATGTATCGATGGGAATCCCGCAGGACCGAAAGGACGAGGAAGAGAAGCGTGCCGGACGGATCTCGGGGGAGAAAGGGAAGATCCGGATGGGACCGGTGTCCCACCCGGGTTCGTTCGACCTGGTCGTTCAGCCCGTGACCACGGGCTTGCCGCACTCGGGGCAGAACTTCATGCCGCCCGGGACCTCGTGGCCGTCGGGGCACTTGAGGAACTGGGGTGCGCCGCACTCGCCGCAGAACTTGAGGCCGGGAGGCACGGGCTTGCCGCACTTGATGCACGGCTTGCTGCCCGCGGCGACCGTCGTGTCTGCGCCGCAGGACCCGCAGAACTTCATCGTCACGGGGTTCATCGTACCGCACTTGGGGCAGGCCTTCATCTGTTGCTGCTGCTGGACCTGGGCGGGTTGGGCAATCATGCCCGGAAGCTGGGACCCCATGCCGTACCCGAGGCCGATGCCCGCGCCGAGTCCGACGGTGGCGCCGGCTCCGCCGCTGGGATTCGCGGCCGCGGTGGTGAGGGCGTCCGCCACGGCGAACTGCTGGTATGCCGCGGCGTTCGTCCGGCCCAAGGTGCGGGCCGCGCCCATCTTGTCGATGGCCGCCTTGACCGTCTCGGGCAGCGGGATGTTGAGCCCGCTCAGCTGGACGATCTCGACGCCCAGGTTCGCGAAGTGGGGCTTCGAGTTCGCGAGCGTGCCCTGCTCGATGTCGTTCAGGCTCGCCGCGAAGTCCACGACCTTGAGGCCCTGGGCCTTCATCTTGCCCAGGGTGACGTTGAGCTGCTTCACGAGCTCGTCCTTGATCCGGTCCTCGATGTCCGCGGACGTGGCGGCCCCGAACGTCCCGACGAACTGGTTGATGAAGACCTCCGGCTCCCCGATCCGGTACCGGAAGTCGCCGAACGCGCGCAGCTGGATCATGTCGAAGTCGGGGTCCTGGAACAGGAACGGTTCCTGGGTGCCGAACTTGCCGTCGAAGATCCGCTTCTGGAGGTAGAAGACCTCGGCCTGCTGCACGACGCCCGTGAAGACCTTCTGGAGCCAGCCCAGGATCCCCACGTTCTGGGACGTGAGCGCGTAGCGGTCGGGCTTGTCGAGGTAGGCGAGCGCCTTCCCGTCGCGGTAGAACACCGCGATCTCGTCCTCGCGCACGACGATGTTGTCGTTCATCCGGATGTTGCGCGGGACCTTCCACATGATGTTGTTCCGCTTGAACTGGTCGTCCCACGCGATGGTCATGCTCGAGGTCAGGCCCTCGCCGCGGCCCGCCGTCGCGTCCGTCCGCTTCGCACCGCCAAAGAAGAAGAGTGTCGGAATCATCGTTCTCACCTCGCGTTCGTGCCCGTAATGATGATCATGCGCTGGTCGAAGGCCTGGTCGAACGCCTTGAGGGCGTCGCCGAAGGCCTTGAGGGCCGTGCCGAAGCTCGCGGGGTCCGCCGCGGACTGGATCATGGGGATGACCGCGGCGCACTGGTCCAGGGTCGTGAGCATCGCGTAGTCGTACTCGTAGAGCTTGTCCAGCTCGGGCTCCTCGACGCGGATGTTCGCGCTGATGCCCGAGTAGCCGCCCTCCGCGTGGCGGACCTTGCCCTCGGTCGCCTGGAGGAGGAAGATCAGGTTGCCGATGGGCTGGAGGCCCTGGTACTTCCCGTCCGCGGCGAGCCCGTCGCGGACGCCCTCCAGGTCCGAGCGGACCTTCTTCACCTGGTCCGCCACCTGGTTCCGCAGGAGGATATCCGCGTTGCGGATGTCCTCCCGGCGGCGGTAGCCCGCATATCCGGGGATCTTCAGCTGAATCTTCTTGATGAGGCCACGGTCTTCCTCGACCTTCTCGCGTATGTCCGGCATATGTGTCGCCTAGCCTTGTTCGGTATCGTTCTTGAAATCTATGTATTTAGGGGTGCGGGTGGAACTCCAACGGATGTCCCATTCGGCTCACCAGAGCGCCACCGCGGGGCGTTCTCCATTCATGACATGCCCCGCGTTCCCGTCGATCGCGATGAACATGGGCTTGCCCTTGAACTGGTACTCCACGAAGAACACGGGGACGTGGAGGAGTTCGCCGTCCGTCATGGTCGGGTAGACCTGGATCGATTCGAGCGAGTCCACGCGCTTCTTGGCCTCCCGCTCCGCGACCTTCTGGGCCTGTCCGCCCGCGAGCTGTTTCGCCTCGGCCTCCGTGACGTCGCCGTCCATGACCTCGGCGCCGCCGCTCTGCCGCTTGTCGAAGTTGATCTTGGCGGCCTCGTTGAACTCGTAGCCGCCCTCGGGCTGGTACTTGTTGTACCCGCGGACCGCGACCACGGGGATGTTCTTGGAGATCTGGATCCGGTCCCGGACCCGGGTGACCTGGGGCGTCACATTCCGGTTCCGGTTCTGGTTGGCCATGGAAGCCGCGTTCAGCGCGAAGAGGGCACCGCCGAGGACCTTGCCCGCCTTCGTCTCGGACCGCATCTGGGCCACGCCGGTCCCGCGGGTCCCCTGGTAGTCCGCGACGATCGTGGTCGGGACGACCCAGTATGGCACGAACTTGAGGACCGTGTTCCCGAGGTCCGACTTCTCCGCGACCTTGCGGCGGAGGACACCCTTGTTGAGCCACTGCCCGCCCGCGTTGAGGGCCTGCTCCTGGCCGATCGTGCTCGCGAGCATGAAGTGCTTCTGGATGACCTGGGCCGCGCCGCCGGCGCCCATGGTCGTCGCGGCGCCGCAGTACGCGCAGACGACGAGCGCGAAGCCCGAGGAAGGCTTCAGGGGCGCGCCGCAGGAGCTGCACTTCAGGTTCTGCGGCATGGGGGGCGGCGCGGCCGCCTGGACCGGGGCCTGGGGCGCGTACGCCTGGGCACCGGCGGCGCCGGGAGCGGGCATGCCGGGCGCCGCGGGGGCACCGGCCGCCTGGGGAATGACGCCTTGCTGGGCGCCGCAGAAGTTGCAGAACACGGA
>DUJI01000202.1 GCA_013329855.1 Thermoplasmata archaeon
AAGCCGTAGCCCCAGTGGATGTCCGGCATGGCCATGGAGCGGCCGATGATGCCCGGCATGGTGGCCACGTTGACCACCTGCTCCGCGGCCTGGTCCTGGCGGAGCTGAGCGATCATGGGCTCGTCGATGAAGATGAGCCCGCTCGTCCGCATCTGGGCCTTGTAGGACTGTGGGATCTCCCAGGCGAACGGGTCCAGTCGGTTGAGCGGCCCCTGCCATCCCGTACCCATATCGCAGCCTCGGTGCAACCGATGGGCCGAATCCACATAAACGTTGTTAGGCCCGGCTCCGGGATCTCCGGAGGGTGTGAGCAGGGTGGAGGCCGAGGCGAATCGTCAGGCTCCGTGCCGCGGTCGCCCCATGCCGGGCCCCATGGCGCGGGTCCCTCCCCTCTTTGACCCGCCCGTCCGCCGCCTGTTGGCCGCCGCGGGAGGCCTTCCTGCGTATGCGGCTCAGCGAAGTGCAGGCTTCCAAGCCGCCGGGACACGAGACGTGTACACGACTTCCTTGGCCCCGAGGAACGCCCCCAACCGTTCGATCGTCTCCCCAATCCTCGAAGAGACGTCCTCCTCGGCAGGTGCGCCACGCTCCGCATGCACGGAGTTGATCAGGAGCTTCTCGTTCTTCCGGTCCATCCGCGGGTCAACTCTGCCGATGAGCCTTTCGCCCCAAAGGATGGGGAGCACGTAGGATCCGAATTTCCGTTTGTTTGGGGGCAAGAACATCTCGTGGCTGTAATCGAAGCCGAACACTCGGTTCGTCCGGTCTCTCCCGCAGATCAGATTGTCGAATGGGGGCAAGAGGGACATCCGTGGCTGCCAGGCGTCGGTATTCATCGACTCCAGGAGGTTGACGTCGAGATCGTGGACATATCGCTCGCCGCTTCCGTCGAGTCCCGCGGCGCGAACCCGATGAATGGTGGAATCCTCCAGTAGGCTCGCCAAAGCACCCTTCAGGTTTTGATAGCGGCCGCGCGGGAAGTAGTAGTTGATTTCTCGAGGCGAAGCTGTTCCAAGGGCCCGGATGGCCCTCTGCGCAGCCAAACGCTCGACCTCCTCTTCTGTCAGCATCATCCGCTCCACCCAGTTCGGCAGAAACTCCTCGGGCAGACCCCAGATGTTCTGGTTACCCTGATGTCCCACGACCATGACCCTTCCACTCATTTCCAAGTGGAAGAGCATCGCAGCGACACCGCTTCCGGACGTCCATCCGTCCGCACTCCTCTTGGTTCGGACGTACTCTTTGAATTGGGCTAGATGGAGCGGTCCCTTCTTGAGTTGATTCAAAATCGAATTGGCCAGCTCCCGGTGTTCGGCCAGGAACCTCCTGGCGTTCGCTTTCTGGGCTCCCCAAGACCTGCTGAGCGACTCCGGGTATCGTTTCATCATGGAGTAGTAGAGTCGATAGTCCTCCGTGAGCACGATCGCCGCGAACCGCCCTGCCCAATGCTCGAACAGTTTCTTCTCCTCCCACATGAGTCCATTCAGGTCCGACAACCGAAAGTCGCCTACCCGGCTCCAAAGGGCGATAACGTGCGACGGCGCGACCACCTCGATTGGATCCCACTGGACAAAAGCCAGGTCGCGCACGACGGACAGAAGATGCTCGCTTGTTGCTCTCTTCGGTGGCATCCCCGCCAGATGCTGTCTTGCGACGGCGAGACGCCTCGCGCTCTCTGCGGAGGTCATGATCTCTTCTTCGCTCATCTCCTCGGACGGCACCGCGTCTCGCGTTTAAGGGCTGTTGCATTCCGTCCCCCCTCCGCAGCGCGAGGTCGACGCTGAAGAAGAGGAGCCCGCGACCCGGAGGCTTCGACACGCACTCGAGGCGTACGATGCCCGTTCCGATCGCGAGGCGCAGGGAACCGGCATGAACAACCGGCGGGGTCAGTTGCGCCAAGGCAGGCTTCCTGCGGGCGAGCCGCCAGACGTGGGTCGGACGAAAGGTATTTCCTCTCTCGTGCCACTTTATCTCACGGGTTGGGACGAGCCCTCGAAGCCGCCCGGTTGCGCGTCGCCGCGGGTGCGGTAGGACGCGCGGGTCCGCGGGCCGGACCTGCGCCGGAAGAAGGTGGGGGAGGGCGTCAGGAGCGCGGCGCGCGAGGCGGCAGGGCTCGTCACGCCTTTTTCTCCAGGCGCTCCGGGAAGGGTCCGGGCGTAGCTTCTTATCGCATGCCTCCGTTCCCGCGCGCGATGGCCGCCTCGGGGGGTCGCGCCCGCGGGACCGCCGGGTCTCCGGAAGAGGAGGTCGCCGAGTTGCGGCGGCAGCTTCGGGCCATGGACCGGATGCTGCACGACCAAGAGGCGCGGCTCCGCGCGTTGACCAAGGCCTCCGCCGTTTCCAATCGCCGTCACGATGTCGTCTTCGAAGCGCTCCGGCTGAGCGAGGCGGCGAGGAAGGGTGACCGGGGCGTCATTCGGGAGCTCCAGGACTCCGTCGTCCGATTGGAGGACTACCTGCTGAAGACCGCGGACCGAATCGAGAACATTCTGACCGCGCTCAAGCAGCACCGGGAACTCCTCGTCAGCGTGAACAAGCGGGTCGTGGACGCCGGGACGAAGGACCGGATTCGTCTGGAGCTCGACGTGATGAAGAACACGCTGTCCATCCTGGCCCTGAACGGCGTGGAGTTCGATGCCGCGCTGGTCAAGGAGATCGAGGGTCTCCGCGCGAAGCTCCGGCAGTCCGAAGACCTCGTCCAGCTCGAGCGGGCCAAGGCGGACCTGGACCGGAAGTTCGACGGCGAGCTGAAGAAGTACGACCTTGAGGCGATCTGGGCCAGGAAGAAGGAGATCCCCGGCTACCGCTAGACCCAGGCGTGGGCCTCCGCGATGGCCATCATGGCCTCCCGGACCAGGCGGGCCGCGAGCAGGGAGGTCTGGCCGTAGTCCCAGGCGGGGCTGACCTCGTTCAGATCCATGCCGACGAGGTGGTGTGCCAGGATGCCCAGGAGCCGTTTCACCTGGAGGGGCGCGAGGCCGAAGGGCTCCGGGTTGCCCACGGCCGGCGCGTACGCGGGATCGATCCCGTCGAAGTCGATCGTGAGGTAGACCTTGTCGCGGTCCACCGCCTTGAGCGCGCGCTCCACGGCCCTCGCGATCCCCGTCTCGTGGATGTCGTATACGCTCACGAAGGTCAGCCCGAGACGGGCCAGGTCCTCCCGCTCCTCCTCGCTGAAGGATCGCACGCCCATGTAGACCACGTGCTCCACGCCCACGTGATCGGAGCATCGCCGCGCGGAGCAGGCGTGGGACCACTTGTCGTCCAAGTAGGAGTCGCGAAAGTCCAGATGGGCGTCGATGCCGAGGACGGCCACGTCCTTCGGGAAGGCTCTCACGACCGCGGGCGCGAGGCTGTGCTCCCCCCCGAGGACGATGGGGATGCGGCCGGCCTTGAT
>DUJI01000025.1 GCA_013329855.1 Thermoplasmata archaeon
GCGTGGGTTCAAGCTACACGGCCCAAGAAACGATCGACGTAAACGGCCAGGTCATCGCGCCCGGCTTTATCGACGCGCACGTGCATATCGAATCCAGCCTGGTGCCGCCGCCGGAGTTTGCACGGGCGGTCGTGCCGCGCGGCACGACGACGGTCATCGTCGATCCGCACGAGATCGCCAACGTGTTGGGCCTGGACGGCATCCGCTACATGTTCGATGCAGCCAAGTACAACCCGCTCAGCGTGTACGTGATGGTGCCGTCCTGCGTGCCGGCCACCAACATGGAAACTTCCGGCGCGACCTTGCGTTCGTACGACATCGAAGCCTTTCGGGACAACAAGTGGGTGCTGGGCCTGGCCGAGATGATGAACTTTCCCGGCGCGGTCTTGGGCGACCCGGAAGTGCTGGCCAAGATCAAGGCTTTCGATGGCACAGTACTCGACGGGCACGCGCCCGGCTTGACCGGCAAGCCGCTCAATGCCTACGTGGCAGCCGGCATCCAATCCGATCACGAATGCACCACCGTCGAAGAAGCGCGTGAGAAGCTGCGCCTGGGCATGACGGTCTTCATTCGAGAAGCGACCAACGCGCACAACCTGGAACCGCTGTTGCCCTTGATCACGCCGCAGAACGCGCGGCGCATTTGCTGGTGCACGGACGATCGCCAGCCGGCTGACCTGCTGGATCTGGGCGGGATCGATTACCTCATGCGCCGATCGCTCGAGCTGGGTCTCGATCCCCTGCTCATCCGGGATCGTGACCGTCTCCATGCCGTCCACGACCTCATCGCGCGGCATGCGGGTCTCCTTCCGCCGTCTCCTCGGACGGGGACGCCGCGGGCGCGTTCCCGGCGGCCGGGCGCGCAGCGGCCTTCCGCAGCGAGGGAATCCGCGACCGTCGCGGCCGGATGATGAGGAACAGCTCGAGGCTCCCGTAGACGATGGCCCCGAGGAAGAGGAAGATGACGACGCTGAACACGAGGGCCGCCGAGGGAAGGCCCGCGACGGTCAGGATGGAAGCCGCCGCGATGAGCAGGAAGCCGAAGGTGAATGCCCCGAGGAACCTCCTGACCCGGTCGGCCATGATGAACATGCGTGCCCGCCGGACGTCCTTGTTCATCCGGGCGAAGGCCAGATAGGTCAGGAGCAGGAGGGCGCCTGCCGCGGCCAAGCTTCCCTCGAACGCGATTTCGAAGGCCAGGACGAACAGATCCATCGCATGCGCTCTCCGTACTGCACGGCCTATGCGGCTGATGGTAATAAAAAGGTAATGGCCCAATTCTCAGGAAATTAGGTCAACCTAATACGTCGAGGACCGCGGACGGTCTCCCGCGGCGTTGCGGTGTCCGTCACGGCAGCATCTTCTCGCGGCGGATCAGCTTGGGCGTCAGGGCCAGCAGCGTCAGCGAGACGACCGCCACGATCCCCGAGATGACCAGCTCGAAGACAATCGCGAGGGAGCCGGCGGCCAGGGGCGCCATGAGGGCGCCGACCAGGATGAACGCGCCGATCGCGATGCCCAGGGGCTGGTTCATCCCCATGGGCTGCCGCTGGAGCGCGCTGAAGGCGGACATGAGGACGGTCACGAGGCCGACCACGGCCGCGCCGAGGGCGAGGGAGCAGACCACCAGGGTCGCCGCCAGCTCAACGCCGCGGCCGAGAAGGAGCGCGACGACGCCGGAGGCCACGCCGCCCACGACCAGCGGCGGCAAGCCGAGGAACAGGGACGCGGCCAGGTACGCGCGGAACACGTCCCGCTGGTCGAACCCCATGGACAGGAGATACTCCAGGGTGCCGTTGTCCTTGTCGTGCACGAAGAGCAGGGACACGGGGGTGGCCGCGATGAGGCCGCCGATGCTCACGATGGGCACCGGGATCAGGGAGATGTACGCGGTGACGTCCACGGGAGACCCCCCCGGGTTCAGGTTGCCGGGAACCAAACTGCCCACGGCGGAGAGGACGACGCCGAGCGCGGCCAGGAAGAACGACATGACCACGTACAGGATGCCCAGGCGCATGCCGCGCTTCGCAATCATCGCGTTGAAGGACATCAGGATCCCTCCGTGAACAGGGATTCGAGGGGGTTGTCCAGCTCCTTGACCTCCGTGACGACGACGCCCGCGTTCACGAGCGTCTTGACAATCTCGCCCACCTCGTCGGGCGACTTCACGGTCATCACGTAGTAGCCGTTCTCGAGCTTCGCGTCCAGGACCTTCGAGACATCCCCCCGCGCCTTGATCCCGACGCGGTACTGGGCCGTGCGCAGGTTCTCGATGCGGTCGAAGAACCGGAGCATCCCTCCCTTGATCAGCACGAGGTACGTCCCGATCTCCTTGGCCTCGAACAGGTTGTGCGAGGAGTAGAGGACGATCTTGCGCTTGCTGAACTCGAGGAGCAGGTCGCGCACTTCCTTGGCCATGGCGGGGTCCAGGTTGCTCGTCGGCTCGTCCAGGAGGTACAGGTCGCGCTCGTTCAGGAGGGTCTTCGCGATGGAGACGCGCTTCTTCTGGCCCTGGCTGAGGCGCGTCGCCTTGGTCTCCGCGAGGGGGCCGAGGTCCAAGGTCTCCATGACCCGGGCGATGTCGCCGCCCTCGATGGACTCGTAGAAGCCGAGCGCGTCGCGGACCGTCATCTCCTCGGGCAGGGCGTTCAGGTGGGAGAGGTAGGTCATCCGCTTCCGTGTCTCGCGGGATCGGTACACGTTCTGGCCGTCGAAGGACACGGTGCCGCGGTGCGGCTCCAGGATGCCTGCGATGGTCCGGAGCAGGGTCGTCTTCCCTGCGCCGTT
>DUJI01000304.1 GCA_013329855.1 Thermoplasmata archaeon
AGCGTGGAGCCGAGGATGGGCCAGTCGTTCCCCAGGTTCCCCGCGCGGGAGGCGAAGAGGCGAGCCGCGACCGGCGTGGGGAGCCGCGTGAGCAGGCGCAGCGTGCGCACGGACACGTCCCTCAGCGGCTCGAGCGCGATCCCCGCCCGCTCGGCGACGGCCACGCCCTCGCGCATCAAGGACACCGCGAGGGACCGGAGGAAGGGCTCTCGGGCCACTTCCCTCAAGGAGAGGTTCGTGAGGGCTGGGAGGGCGTTGTTCAGGTTCATGATCAGCTTGAGCCAGTGCGCGCCCACGAGATGGTCGGAGACGGACGTGGGGACCGCGGGGTCGAGGACGGCCGCCACCCGCTGGACGAGCGCGTCTCGCGGACCCGTGGGGCGTCCGAGCACGAGATACCCGCGATTGACGATCGTCACCTGTCCGGGAGTCAGATACGTGGCCGTGATCATCACGACGGAGCTGAGCAGCTCGTCCGCGGGGAGCCATCCCGCGACGATGGCGTCGCTTCGCACCCCGTTCTGCATCGTCACGAGAGGCACGCCCTCGAGGGAGGCGCGGTTCGCGCGCAGGATGGCCTCGACATCCTGGGTCTTGACGGCGAGCAAGGCCAGCTCGGGACGGAAGTCCAGGCTCCCCGCCGCATCCACCGGGACGGTCATGGCGCCGAGCGCGCCCTCCATCCGCAGACCGCTCTCCTGCAGGGCGCGAACCATATCGGGGCGGCCGACCAGGGTCACGTCGTGCCCTTCGCGCCCGAGCAGGCCCCCGATGACACACCCGATGGCCCCGGCTCCGAGGACCGCGATCCGCACGATCGGCTCTAGCTTCCGGCGGTCCTAAACGTTTCGCCCGTCCGGGTCCGCGACGACCTCTTATGCCGCGAGCGTCTTCCCTGCCCGGATGGCGGAGGAACGAACGGCCCTCGTGACGGGGGCGTCGAGCGGAATCGGTCGGGCGATCGCCCAGCGGCTAGGGGCGAAAGGGATCCGCGTAGGTCTCGTCGCCCGGAGGGAGGACCGGCTGCGAGCGGTGGGGAAAGCTATCGAGGGGCCGGGAGGCCAGGTCCGCCTCTTTCCCGGAGACGTCCGCGACCCGAGACTCGCGGAATCGGCGGTCCGGGAGGTCGTGAAGACGTGGGGGCGTCTCGACATCCTCGTGAACAACGCGGGAATCGGCAAGTATGCCCCGGTGGAGGCCCTGCCCGAGGCGTCCTTCCGCGAGCAGTTCGACACGAACGTCGTCGCGCCGTTCCTCTTCACGAAGGCCGCCGTGCCTCAGATGAAGAAGCAGAGGTCCGGTCAGATCGTCAACATCGGCTCCGTGGTGGGCTATCTCGGCACGGCCCGCGGGACGGCCTACGTGGCGACGAAGTGGGCCCTTCGCGGCATGAACGAGTGCTGGCGGGAGGAGCTCTATCCCTTTGGGAACAAGGTGGCCTACGTCGCCCCGGGTTACGTCATCACGGAGTTCGGAGGCCGACGGGAGGATCCGAAGTCACCCGAGGCGGGGTGGGCCCTGACTCCAGACGATGTCGCACGCGCCGTGGAATCCGTCGTGGACCAGGGACCCAACTCGGACGTGCGGGAGATCGTAATCCAGGTCCGGGACCGGAGCTGACCGGGGAAAGGGGAAGGCCCGCGGACCGTCCAGGTCCACGGCCTTCCTGCGACCGGTCCGCTTCACCGGCGGCGACGCAGGACGAGGACGGACACTCCCGCCGCGGCGACCACGACAATGAGGACCCCAACCACGACCAGGACGCCTCCGGAATCGCCCGGGACGTTCGAGGGAGACGGGCTCCCCGTGCCCTGGACGACGAAGGTGCCCTTCATCGCCGTAGGATGGATGACGCAGAGGTAGTGGAAGGTCCCCGCCTGGTCTGCCACGAACGTGAGCGTGGTCGTCGAGCTGAACGGCGTCGACATGGGTTCGCCCGGATCCGCGAGCCCGTTGCCGTTGTAGTCGATCAGGAGCTGGTGATTGAAGCCGTCCGTCGACGAGACGGTGATGGTCACACTGTCCCCCTGGTTCACCGTGAGGGTGGGACCCGGGTTCGTCTCCGACGCGCTCGTCGTTCCCCAGCCACCCGCGTACGAGCCGTAGAGGCTCAGGGACACGTTCGCCGCTCTCGCGGGCAATGCCGCCACGGACATCATCCCCAGGGCCAGGGCCACCAGCATGAGGGCGAGTCCGGTTCTTGCCACCTTGGACATATTACTATTTAGATAGTAACTTGTTCATGAAGGTTTCCCAGAATCCCGCCGGCGCCCGAGAACGCGGTCCGTGCACGGGCCGGGCGGACGTCACAGCCAGCCCTTGTGCCACATCCAGTACGTCAGGACGAGGGTCGGCGCGAACATGAGGCCCAGAGCCAGGTAGAGCCCCTCGGGGGCGTTGAAGCCCGGGAAGCCCACGTTCATGCCGAAGGCGCTCGTCACGATGGTCAGAGGGATTGTGATCGTGAACAGGACCGTGAGGACCTTGATCACCTGGTTCATCTGGTTCGCCTGGAGGGTCGCCCCGACCTCCAGGAGGCTCGTGGACACCTCGCGGTAGGTGTCCAGGGTGTCGAGCACGCGGATCATGTGGTCCTGCACGTCGCGCAGATAGTTCCGCGTCTCCCGCTTGAACGTCGGCACCTCGAGGCGGGACAAGGTCCCGTACATGTCGCGCTGGGGCCGCAGCGCGTTCCGGATCAGCGTGAGGTCGACGCGGATGTCGTGAATCTTGCTGATGGCCGTCGCGTTCGGCTTCGCCACGATCTCGTCCTCGAGGCGGTCCAGGAGGTCCTGGAACCGGTCCAGGTGGGGGAAGTAGGAGTCCACGACGACGTCGAGGATCGTGTACGCGAGGAAGTCGGCGCCCGCCTTGATGAGCCGCGGGTTCTTCTTCCGCAGGCGGATCCGCACGTCCTCGAGCTGGGGGAACGCCTTGTCGTGCACGGTGACGATGAATCGCGGACCGACGAAGAGGGAGAGCTGGTCCGTCTCAATTTCCTCCGCCCACACGATCGTCCGGGCGACGATGAACGCGACGTCGTCGTAGGTCTCCACCTTGGGAGGCAGGTCGATCTTCGAGGAGTCCTCCAAGGCCAGGGGGTGGAACCCGAAGAGGGTCTCGAGCTCCGCCAAGGTCCGCCCGTCCGGGTCGACGATGTTGATCCACGTGACCGCGTACTTCTCGACGAGCTCCCGGCCGCGCCCGACGCTCACCTCGGATTCCTCGAGGAAGCTGTCCGAGGAGTAGGCGATGACCTCGATCCGCGCCATCCGAGCGAGCACGAGCCCGTGGCGATATAATGATTCCGAGAGGAGGGGACAATACAGAAAGTTCCAAATGCCGCCGCCCGGTTGGGGTGCCGGGTGGCTCCTTGAAGGTCGTCGAACTGCGGAAGGCGAAAGCGCTGAAGGGGGACAAGAGCCGGTCGTTCCAGCTCATCAACCCGGAGAACGTCGGGTCGCGCCGCTTCATGATTACGGTCGTGGAGGTCCGGCCGGGCGGGAGCACGCCGCCCCACGAGCACCGCACGGTGGAGTCCATGTACTACATCATCGAGGGCCGCGGTGAGGTCCCCTCGGGCCAGGGCGGCAAGGGGAAGGCCGTAGGGCCGAAGACGGCCGTGTTCTTCCCCGCGGGCAGCGTCCACGGCATCCGGAACACAGGAAGGACCACGCTCGTGTACCTGTCCTGCCACGCACCGCCCTACGAGATCGAGGAGCTGTATCGCCACTGGCGAGAGTCGGACTTCGTCACGACGGGCGGCTGAGGGCGCTCAGCGCTCCACGTCGAAGTAGATGCGGACCGTTGTGCGGTACGTCTTGACCTTGGAGCCGTCCAGCTCCATCTCCAAGTCGGAGATACGAGCCCACTTCATCCCCCGGATGGTCTTCCCCGCCTCAGCTACTGCGTTCTCTGCCGCCTTCGCGAAGCTCTGGGGCGAAATCCCCACGATCTCACTCACCTTCTGGACCACGTGATCACCGGGACGGGTCAAGGCCTTCGGGATACCTCAAGTTTTAAGGCCCCAGTCCGGATACTATGGATTCAACTCTAAGGCCGGGGTCAATTCCCAGGGGGAAGCGAGACTCATGTCTGGACGGTGCGGGACACAGGATAACGGTGCGCACCGCCGTCCTCCGGGACGATCCTCGGGGGCGGGAACTTGAGCGCACGGTTGATGGAGCAGCTGGTCGGAGCGGCTGCACAGACACGTGTGTCCGACGAAGTGGAAAGCGACGATAACCTCGTCCGCCTGTGGCAGGATGAACTGCGTGAGGCGAAGGAGAAGATCGAGGTGTACCGCTCGGACGCGTCCATGGCTCAGGCCTTCGAGGCCGACGTAGAGCACACGGAGCGGGCCCTGGAAACCCTGCCCCGGCGGATCGTCTCGCGTGGGGCGGGGAGAGCCTACGAGACGGGGGC
>DUJI01000060.1 GCA_013329855.1 Thermoplasmata archaeon
GCGTGGGCGTGCTCCGCCTTCGTGAGGACGTCGAAGTACTTCGCGATCTCCTCGAAGCCCTCCTCGCGGGCCACCCGCGCGAAGGTCGGGTACATCTCCGTGTACTCGTACGTCTCGCCCTTCACGGACGAGGCGAGCATGTCCTTCACGTTCGCGACGCTCGCGCCGGTCACGGGGTCCCCCATCTCCTTCATGGAGTCGAAGTGGTGGAACGCGTGCGCGGTCTCGCCCTCCGCGATCCCCCTGAACAGCGCGGCCGCCTCGGGGTAGCCCTCCTCGTCCGCCTTCCGCGAGAAGTACAGGTAGCGGCGGTTCGCCTGGGCTTCGCCCGCGAACGCGGTCTTCAGGTTCTCCAGCGTCTTGGTTCCCTTCAGGTCTGCCATGGTCCCGGACTCCTGTCCCGATCCTACGGTAGATGCGGCGTTCGCATCCGTCTCGGCCTTGGGACCCCATCCCTTAAGGGGATGTCGCAAGTAGAGTACGTAGGCGACGCGCGCTGGCTGCTCAACGGGTCATGGGGGTCCTCGGCCGCCGCCTCACGTGGGCTTCGAGGACGGCGTGGACGATCCCCGGCGCGTAGGACTTCAGGATCCTCGAGTGGACTGACTCCACGTCGTACCACCGCGCGTGCGCGGCCTCCGTGACGTGCTCGAGCGGCGCTCGGGGGAACTGCTCTCGGGGGCACAGCTCGTGGTACACGACGAGCCCGGCCCCGCGGAGCACGTCGAGGGCCACGTCGAGGTGGTCCTTCGCGGAGAAGTGGCCCATGAGGACGACATCGGCGACGCTGCGCGGCGCCGTCTCGCGGCAGTCTCCGAGCAAGGGGACGACGTTCTCCGCGCGGTTGAGCCGCAGGTTCTCCACGAGGTAGTGGAAGGCCACGGGGTTCAGTTCGCACGCGTAGATGCGCTCGGCCCGGGCGTGCACCGCGATCGGGAGCGTGAAGTACCCGATGCCCGCAAACAGGTCGACGACCACGTCCCCCTCGCGGACCTTGGACGCGATCGACGTCCGCTCGGGCAGGTTCCCCGAGGAGAACATGATCTTCGCCACGTCGAATTTGTACCGGACGCCGCCCTCCCGGTGGACGACCTCCATGCCGCGGCCCCAGAGAATCTCGACCTGCGGTGTCCGCAGGACGCCGTGAATCCCGGATACGTCCTCGAGGACGGTCTGGGCGTCCAGGGTCTCCGCAAACGCGCTCCCGATGGCCGCGCGGTATTCCCGTGCCGCGTCGGAGAGACGGACGACGACCACATCGCCGAACCGCTCCCACTTGGTCGGGGCCACGCCGTCGGGCACGCCGTACCGGCGCAGCCGCTCGCGCACCTCCTCGCGGGGATCGCGGGAGCGCGGACGCGGCTCCATGCCGTCGCGGTCCTCGAGGCGCGCGCCGTACGCGGAGAGGTCCACGGGTGGGTCCCTGGTCAGGGGGATGAGGACGGCGCCGTCGCGCTTCGCCATGCGCACGGTCCGGTCCACGATGCCCCGGCCGTGCAGCACCTTCCGGAGATCCTCCGCCCGGGCGGCGGGGACGACGGCGACCCGCATCCTGCGAACGAAAGAGGGCGCGGCTCATGTCACTTTCCTTCGGACACTCTCCGCGATATCTATAAGAGGCTCGTTCCGCTTCGCGACGCATCATGCGGGCGCCCGCCCTCGCCGTCGCGCTCCTCCTAGCCCTCGTCGCCTTCGTGCCGCCCGCGCACGCCGCGGAGGATTTCGGCGCCGTGGGCAACGTGAACAGGCTGATCGAAGTCGTCTCGACGCCGCAGCTCGAGCCGGGCCAGAGCGGCGACTTTGTCTTCCAACTCAATTCCACGTATCCCGCGGGCATGGTCATGTGGAACGTCTCCCTGGAGGCGACGATCTACGAATACGCGACAATCGATCAGGCGATTCCCGTGGATCGGAACTGGACATACCCCTATCCGATCCTCGAGGGGACGATTGGCCAGGCGTCGGGTCGGTCCTGGTGGTGGAATGTGTCCTCCGTGGCGCCTGGCAGCGTGACGAACCTCTCGTTCACCGTCGTGACGTCGTCCAACGAGGACCTCATGCCGTACGGGTCCGTGTTCTCCCAGGCGAGCTACTTCCTCTGGTTTTCCCTGAGGTTCTGGGGCAACGTGAGCGGGACGATGACTCCGTTCCATATGGCGTCGCGCGGCTACTTCGACCCGCAACTCTGGAACGAGGCCACCAACGAGACGAACACGACGCCGTGCACGCCCCCGTTGTGCATCGGCAACGTGAACGTCT
This sequence comes from Thermoplasmata archaeon, assembly GCA_013329855.1. Classification (GTDB taxonomy): domain Archaea; phylum Thermoplasmatota; class Thermoplasmata; order RBG-16-68-12; family RBG-16-68-12; genus RBG-16-68-12; species RBG-16-68-12 sp8695u. Next base: position 2,260 of record DUJI01000060.1, read on the forward strand.
CGATGCTCCGCGTCGACGGGATTCTCGTCGACTCCTCCTTCGGCGTGAAGCCGCCGATCCCACGCTGGCCGTTCTACGCGCTCATTGTGCTTGCCGCGTTCTTCGCGGCCCTGGCGTTCCTGTTCTGGGTCGAGGAGAACCCCGGGACGTACCCGAGGGTGGAGGCCTGGTGGGCCCGGCAGCGCGGCCGCCTGCATCGGCTCCGGCCGAGACGTCGGAGGGCCGCACCGTCGGAGAAGAAGGCGGGTCCTCCTCCAGGACCTCCCTAGCGGGGTTGTCCGCGAAACCCGTGCACCCCATGCGGCGCAAAGGTTTTTAGCCGCCTCCCCTTTGGCACGCTCCGTGGCCGAAGTGGAATTCCCGCGGAAGGTGGCCTTCACCTTCTACCTCATCCTGTTTCTCGCAGGGATTGTGTTCTACCTCATCTGGGGCTTCTACTACGGCGCCTGGATCCTGGTCGACACGCCCTGGATCGGCGCCTACGCGGTGACCGTCATCCTGGTCGGCTTCGGGATTGTTGGGATGCTCCTGTACAAGGACTAGGCGTGTTCGGCCGCCCGGCGTTACCCCGGATCGACGAGTGCCCGGGTGATCCACCACAGGGCTTATCGTGGCTCGTCCCCATGGCTTAGGCATGCGAGGGGTGCAGTGGGATCCGCAGAGGGGCCTGCGCTGCGCGGACTGCGGCGGATATGAGGTCGAACTCCTCGATGGCGGATTGGCTCGGTGCCGGTCGTGCGGTCGCACCTCCGTGCCGACGCGGACGCGCCGACTCGCGGGCACGGGCCGCGTGATGTTCACGATCCTGGGCCTCTTCTTCATCCTGCTCGGGGTCGAGGTCGCGGCGGTGTAGATCTACACGTGGGGGTCGGCATCAGCCTTCCTCCGGACCTTCTCCGTGCTGGCGTTCTTCACGGGGCTCGCCATGGTCGTGGTCGCCGGCGTAGCAG
>DUJI01000226.1 GCA_013329855.1 Thermoplasmata archaeon
GCGTTGGCCACCGCCGTGGCCAAGGGCGCGGACGAGGCCATCCTGGTTCGCGTCCCGCCCGAGCACATGGGCGACAACGTGCGGCTCGCCTCGGTCCTGGGGCCGGCGCTGAAGCCGGCCGGATATGACCTGATCCTCACGGGAGTGTGGGCCACGGACCAACTCGATGCCGGCCTGGCCGGTCTCCTCGCGACGCAACTCTCCCTTCCGTACGTGGGCGGCGTGGTCTCCATCTCTGTGGAGCCGACCGGGACCACGGCGGTCGTCCACAAGGAATTCTCCGGGGGGCGCCACGGCGTCCTGGAGGTCAACCTGCCCGCCGTCCTCGGGATCCAATCTGCCGAGCAACCGCCTCGGTACGTTCCCGTGAGCCGCGTCGTGCAGGCCAAACGCTCCCTCCAGGTGAAGGAGCAGGGAGAGCCTCCCCAGGTTGTCGAGGGGATCCGGGCCTCGAAACTGGTTAAGTCGGCGTCCGCGGCCAAGGCCGAGATGCTTCCGGGAACCGTCGGCGAGGTGGCGGATCAGATCGTCCGGATCCTCCGGGAGCGTGGTATCGCATGATCCCGCGCGAAGTCGTGGTCGTCGGGGAGCACATGGGGCGGGAACTCACCGATGTGACCCTTGAGATGCTCGCGTGCGCTCGCGAGCTAGCCCGCTCCGTCGGATGGCGCGTCACCTGCGTCATTCTCACGGATGACCCGAAGCCGTTCGAGGGACTTCCGCTCAACGCGGACCGCGTCGTCGTCGTGAAGGACCCCGGGCTGGGGACGCCCAACCCGGCGGCGTATGCTCGGGTCCTTCCCCACATCCTGAAGGACCTGTCCGCGCGGCTCGCGATCCTCGGGAACACGAGCCTGGGCATGGACCTGGCCGGTCCCCTGCGCGCCGCTCTCGGGGCTCCGGTCATCAGCGGGTGCGTCGGCGCCCGGGCGGAAGGCGACCGTATCTTCGTGACGAGCCGCCTTTGTGGAGGCAAGCTTCAGGCGCAGGTCGAGCCCGGAGACGGGCTGGCCATCGTGCTCATGATGCCGGGTGTCGGTCACCGGGAGCTGGGGATGCGCGACGAGGTCCCGCCTTTGGAAGTCCGGCCGGCTCCCGTGTCCGTCGAGCCCCTTCCCGTCCGCTTCAAGGAACTCATCGAGCCGCCGGTGGAAGACGTCGACGTAACGAAGATCCCGGTCCTCATCGCCGCCGGACGCGGAGTCCAGTCCAAGGACAATCTGGTCGGTCTGGAGGATCTGGCGAAGGAACTCGGCGGTGCGGTGTGCGCGACGAGGCCCGTGGTCGACCAGGGGTGGCTCCCGAGGAGCCGTCAGGTCGGGCGGTCCGGCATGACCGTGAAACCCCGACTCTACCTGGCGCTTGGGATAAGCGGCGCCCCCGAGCATACGGAGGGGATGAAGGAGTCGGGGCTCATCATCGCCGTGAACACGGATCCCGAGGCGCCCATCTTTGACGTGGCTCACTACGGCGCGACGGTGGACGTGCTCGAACTCGTCCCCGTCCTGATGGAGAAGATCAAGGGGGCGAAGGGCGGTTCATGAATCTCGACCAGATGGTCCTCACCGGCATTCTGATCGTTTCAGGTGTGCTCTTCCTCGCGAGGATTCTCACGGTCGTTCGGGGAATCCGCAAGGGGACACCCGAGGTCTGGTGGGACCATCTGGGAACCCGCATCAAGAACGTCGTCGTCTACGGCATCTTCCAGAAGAAGATCTACCGTGAACGCCCGGCAGGGTTCCTCCACGCCTTCATCTTCTGGGCCTTCGTGTTCCTCTTCTTCAGCGTCCTCGAGATTGTCACGGCGGGGTACATCCCCGGGTACACGCTTCCGCTCGGGCCCCTGAACGGCCCTCTCTATTTGGGGCAGGATCTCGTGGCTGCACTCGGCATCGTCGGCGTGTGCATGGGCCTCTACCGGCGCACCGTCTCCAAGCCAAGGCGCCTGATGCACGAGGGAAACCGCGCGGCCATCGTCATGCTGCTGTTCATCCTGGCTATCCTGGTCTCGTTCCTTCTGTACAACGCGGCCCGGATTATCCAGGATTCGACGGAGGCCATGGCCGGATGGAGGCCCGTCAGCGGGTTCCTGGCCTCGACCCTCTCGGCCGCAGGATGGGGTGGCGTGGCGCCCGCCCTCGAGTCCGCCATGTTCTGGGTCCACATCGTCTCGCTCTTCACGTTCCTCGCGTGGTTCCCCTACACGAAGCACGCGCACATCGTGTTCGCCATCTTCAATGTCTTCTTCCGCAAGCCGGAGCCCGCAGGGGCGATGCGCCCCGTTCCCCCCGAGCGCGCGAGTTCTCCCGGCGCGAGCACGGTGCGGGATCTCACTTGGATTTCGCTCCTCAACGCCTTCGCATGCACGGAATGCGGCCGCTGCACGGACAATTGTCCCGCTCACGAGAGCGGCGCCGCGATGGACCCCATGCACCTGATGATGCGCCTGCGGGACGCTGCGCTCGCCACGGCTGGCACCTCCCGGCGGCCTCCGTCGTCGGCCGCGGATGGCGGCGTGGCCTCTGCGGAAGACCTCTTCCTCTCCGTTCACAGCGCGGATGCGATCTGGTCCTGCATGACGTGCTACGCGTGCGTGGATGGCTGTCCGGTCCTGAACAATCACCTGTCCAAGGTTCTCGAGATGCGGCGGCAGCTGACCGCCCGGGGGGAACTCGGCGCGGGCCTCCAGGGGACTCTGGAGAGCCTTGCGCGCTACGGCAACTCGTTCAAGGCGCCCCCGAAGGCACGGACGAAGTGGGCACGGGCTGCGGGCCCTGCAGTCAAGGATGCTCGGAAGGAATCCGTCGACGTGCTGTGGTTCGTCGGCGACTACGCGTCCTACGATGCCCGGTGTCAGGCGCTCACCGCCCGCACGGCCCAGGTCTTCGCGCGCGTGGGCATCGATTTCGGCACCCTTCACGAGGCGGAGTGGAACGCGGGGAACGATGTGCGGAGGGTCGGCGAGGAAGGCCTCTTCGAGACCCTCCGGGACCACAACGCGGAGGCCATGAAGGCCTGCGCGTTCCGAGACATCGTCACCACGGATCCCCACACGTACAACGTCCTGAGGAATGAGTATCCCCGGGCCAACGGTGGACGGGTGCTCCACTACACCGAGCTCCTTGACGAACGCATCCAATCCGGCAAGCTCCGGTTCTCGAAGCGCCTCCCGTACCGGGTTACGTACCACGACCCGTGCTACCTG
>DUJI01000118.1 GCA_013329855.1 Thermoplasmata archaeon
GATCCGTGAGGTTGCCGGACAGCAGGAGGTTCGCGTTGAGGTCGTACAGCTGGAACGAGACCGAGGTCGTCGGGGGAGGGGTGCCAAACGGGAACCCGCTCACGCGGAGCGCGGATCGGATGGGCGGGCCGGGTTGGTCCCCGGCCCAGGCCAGGTCCACCATGGCGGGCTGCCCGGACAACGAAGACTCCAGGGGACCGTCCGGTCCATTCAGGATGTAGTGCGCGTCGCCGACGTACGTGCGGTTCTCGAAGAACATGACCCCGATTTCGAGCAGGTACGTATCCCACGAGTTGGCCGTCGAGGTCGGAGGCATGCGGATGTCCAGGCGGTCCCCGTCGTCCAGCATGTGGTCACCGTTTGTGTCGACGAACCGCAAACTCCCGTTGGCCGACGTCCCGTCCGCGAGGGACCTCATCTGGTCCACGATCGGGAACACCAGGGACGAGCCCAGGATTCCAATGTACTGGATGCCGGCCAGGGTGTTCCAGCGGCCAACGGAGTCCACTGCGCTCCCGGTCGGGAACTGGGGGTTGCCCCTCGGGACCGGGGCTGACTTGCGGAGGGCGACGGGCAGGATGCTCAGGTTGTACCGGAGAGCGTTCGGGGTGAAGATCCCGTAGTCCAGCCAGCCCCCCGGCTCGGTGGAGTTGTAGGCCAGGATGAGGCCATCCACCCGGCTGACGGCGTCTAGGACGACCCGGATCGCGGCAAGACTGAGGGGGAACGGGCACGCGAGCTCTGGCGCGGAGACCGCGGCGTCACCGTTGATCGTGTAGCTCTGGAAGTGAAGGGTGGTCTGGAACGTCTGGCCGATCGAGTAGGTCGCGTTCGGGTCTCCGAAGACCTGTCCCGGCGCCGGTCCCATCCCCACTTCCGCCGCATTGCATTCCGTGCCGCCGTCGAGTTGAAGCGCGACCTTCGGCCCGTAGGTCGTGTTCTCTCGGTAGATTCCCGTGATCGTCCCCTGCACCGCGATGGCACTGCCGGGCGCGAAGTGGTCGAAGGCGAACACCTCGGCAATCGTCCGGGGACGGATGAACTCNNTCAGCCGCGAGCCGTATCTTCGGAGATAACCCTGCAGCGTCCGACGGGTCCCGTCGTCCCACCGCCGCGCGGCCCCGGACGGATCCCGGGTCGCGAGCTCGATGAGGTCCACCGCGGTGCCCAAGTCCTTCACCGAGACGATCTCCGCTTCCAGGCGATTCCGCGGCCCTTGGTTGTGGTAGTTGCCCAGGGGAATCGCTACACCGGTCGCCCGCCATCCGTACAGGCCCCATGGCGTGGCCTCGCATGTCCCCCCGGACATGAGCCAGCGCTGGACCGGCTTGGACTTCGGTAGTCTCGAGCGCGCGGCGAGGAGCAGGCTTTCGGCCTGCGGGTCGAACGTCTTCCGGCGGTCGCCGACGCGGATGACCGGCCCTCCGCCGATCTCCACGCCCGGGATCGCCTTGCTGGCCTCCACGTTGATGATGATTGCGTTCCCCGGGATGGCCTCATCCTCGATGGCTCCGAGAGTGCCCACGAAGCCCTCCTCCTCGGCCCGCGTTAGGAGGGCGTGGAGGTTCATCCGGCGATCAGCGCAGGCGCGGCTCATGGCGGCCAGGGACACGGAGGATCCCGCGAGGTCGTCGAGCTGGCGTGCGTGGACGCGACCGTTCCGGACCGCGAAGTCCTCCAGCTCGAACGTCCCCATGTCATGGCGCCGCAGGCGGTCTACCTCGGGGGAGGATGCGAGACGGAACCGGTAGGTCTTGGGGGAGTACCCGAGGACGCGGGCGGCGACGGGAAGCCCGTCGCGGTAGAAGCGCAGGCGGGTCCCCCTGCGAAAGTACGCAGGGGCAAGCCCGCCGAGGAGGACGGCCTCCCGCTTCCCGACCATCTCGACGCCCGGGTGGTCCATGTGGGCCACGAGCCAGATCCCCGGCCCCTTCCGGCGCTGCGGCGGGGAGATGCGCAGGTTTCCCCACCGGTCCCTCTGGACGCGGGCGCCGAACCCCTTCGCGATCTTCGTGGCCTCTGTGGCGACGCGGTCCTCGTGGAACGAGGTCGTGGGCTGCGTCGCAAGCCGTTCGAGGATCCGGACCACGCGGGGGATGCGGGCCATGGACCCGGGGATGGTCCTTCGCGCTAAACGGTTTGTCCTGCGCTCCTCGGCCATCGCTATGGTCAAGTAACCACAACCGGATCGGGATGGCATGCAGATTGGATGCGGCGTCTACGTCCACGCGGTCCGCGGGCACCCCTACCTCTACGTGTGGCATTACGAGACCACGGGCGGTCGGCGCCGGCAGGTGAAGGAGTACATGGGCGCCGCGGGACGCCAGGACATCCGGGAGGAGGCCATCCGCCGCGTGGACGCGTACTTCCGGAGGGCGGCCCGGGACCTGGAGCGCCTGCGGAAGGAGACCCTGGCGTCCATCGCCCGCGGGCGGTAGGCCGCGCGGTCGGGTGGGGCGTCTGGGGAAATCAACCTTAAATAAGGTTAACAAGTCCCTCGGGGCCGTGGGCCTTCCCACGGTCTCCCTTAGTACGCGCGGATCTCATCGAAGGCGTACGCCTCGGGTTTCCGCTCCCCGAGGACGATCTCGAACTCCTGCGGCGTGAGCATGGGCTGTTTATACTGGAGCACGTCCTCGATCGCGATGCGCGGGCAGGCCGTGTTCACCCAGGCGTCCACGCGGTACCCTTCCAAGAACTCCGGGGACACGAGGTCCAGGAGGAAGAGGTTCGCCTGCCGCCCGTGTCTCTCCGCGAGCGCCTTCAAGTCCTTGGCCATGTCCATCCGGACCTGCCCATTCTTCTTGGACACGATGATCCCGAAGACCTTCGCGTCGTGCGCGCGAGCGATCGCGGCCCACCGTTGCCGCAGGACGCGATCCTTGAGGTCCGCCAGGTTCCGCGCGCTCCCCCGCTCGGGGTCCGCGATGACGATGGGCTTGTCTGTGAGGAAGGCCACGCCCAGGGGATGGAACTCCCCCGTGCCGATGTAGAGGTACCCGTCCACGTCGTTCACGACGGCCTCCGCGGTGTGGTAGTCGCATCCGAGGAGCTGGCCCGCGTACGCCACCCGCTTGTCCGGCTCGCCGATCCGAACCTCGTGGCCCGCCTTCTCCAGATGCTCCTGGATCCGGGGCAGCCAGCCGCGGAACTGGGTCGTCGTCAGGAGGCCGACACGCTTCGGGAGCATGGGCTCCGCGGCGTCCACGAAGGCCAACGAGGCGAGGGGCGGACCCGGGAGGTCGTAGAAGAACACCCGGTTGTACCGCAGGTGGGGCATGGGGGCGTGGCCCAGGTGGACGATGAGGTCCACGGGCATCTCCGCGATGTCGCAGGCGCCGAACGATGGATCGGCGGACACGAGGCACGTGACGCCCGCCTTGGACTCGATCTCCTGGGCCAGCTCGACGGCCTTCGTGCGCAGGCCGACGGGGAACTGGAGGCCGACCGTCTTCGCGTTGCGGCCCCGGATGACCTCAAGGAGCCGGTCCGTCTCGCTCATGGAGGGGAAGCAACGCTCGACGTGAGAGAAAAACTTGTGCGTGGGCTTCCGGCTCACTTCTTCGGCTTCTCGCGTTCGACGACGATGCGCCAGGGCGTCGGCAGCTTGACGCCACCCTTGCGGAGGGCGATCTTGGCGTCCGCGACGTGATCCTCGGTCGTCTCCAGGGTGAAGATCTTCGTCCCCGGGTGGACGCGCGCCGCGGTTCCGACGGGCTGGCCGAAGGCGGCTCGCATCCCTTCCGAGATACGGTCGGCTCCCGCGCCCGTGGCGATCTTGTTCTCCCGGAGCACGTTGTGCGGGTAGAGACGGAGCTTGAGGTGGTACGCGTTCCCCGCCTTCTTCGCGATGTACCGGTTCAGGGAGATGCGCGCGGCCTCGAGGGCGATGTGCCGGATCTGGCACTGCTCCTCCGCCACGAGGTGGAGCTTCACGGGGAAGTGGGCGCGCAGGTCGCCGATGTCGAACTGGCTGATCCGGATGGCGGGGACGCCGCCCATGTACTTCCGCTGGCTGTACGCCTGCCCACGGATCTCGCGGTACATGCTTCCCGGCTTGCGCGTCATGGTAGGGGCCGCTCCAAACGTGGGGCGCTATATAATCCTTCGGGGCGAGGAGTCCGTCCGCCCCCAGATGGGAGGCCTGTACGCAGGTTTCATCCTGCTCCAAGCCCATCGCGGGCGCGGTGGCCGGATGCAAACGGAAACCTCCCAGATGCTCGTCGTCTCCCTGCCTATGGTCCTGATCCTGGGCTGGGCCGTCGCAGTCTTCCTCGCCGCGTACGGCGCCTGGAAGCGGAACCCCAGTCTCATGGGGCTGGGGCTCGGTGCCGTCGGCGGGATGACCCTCGTGACGCCCCTGGCCTGGGATCTCTACGCCACCACGAGGCCCGACCTGTTCACAATCGGGTCGGGAGACCTTCTGATCCTGGCCTTCCTTGCGTTCCTGGGCGGAGGCGTACTCGCCACAGGCGTGGCCCTGCCCTCGTTGCGGCATTCCCCGGCGGCAAAACGTTAAGAGCGGGGCCATAGCTCGCCACGGCCGCCATGCTCCTCGTGAAGCTCGGCGGCAGCATCCTCACGGACAAGGCGCGGCTCCGCACGCCGCGGAAGACGGCCATCGCACGGCTCACGAAGGAGCTCGCGGGACTCGGTGACGACCTCCTCGTGGTCCATGGCGCGGGGTCGTTCGGCCACGTGCTCGCGCGCAGGTACGCGCTGAACGGCCCGGCGAAGTCGACCAAGGCGAAGGGTGCCGCCGTGGTCCAGCGCGACGTTCGCACCTTGGACGCGTTCGTGATCGACGGGCTGCTCAAAGCGGGCCTGGCGCCCGTGGTCCTCCCGCCTTCGGCGGTCCTGGGTCTCGACGACGGCCGCGTGGTCTCCTTCGACGTGGCCGCGTTCCGTGACTACATCTATCAAGGCTTCACCCCCGTGACCTTCGGCGATGTCGTGCGCGACCGGACGCGGGGCGTGGCCGTGTGCTCCGGAGACATCCTCATGCTCGAACTCGCGAAGGCCTTCCACCCGCGGTCCGTCGTCTTCGCCGCGGATGTGGACGGTCTCTTCACCGCGGACCCCAAGCGGACGAGGGACGCGCAGCTTCTCCTTTCCGTCGGGCCGGCGGACCTCGCCCAGCTCGACCTCGGTCCCGCGAAGGGTGCCGACGTGACCGGCGGCATCGAGACCAAGGTCCGCCGGATGCTCGAGATCGCCTCCTTCGCGGACGAGACAATCATCGTCAACGGTAACGTCAAGAACCGCGTCCGGGATGCCCTGCGGGGTCGCATCGTCATCGGCACCCGGGTCGTCGGAGGGCACTGACATGGCCGAACCGTCCAAGACGGAGCAGCGGAAGGCGGAGCACGTCAACATCATCCTGAACGAGGACGTGTCCGCGGGCTACGACTACTGGGGCGACGTCCACCTGCTCCACAGTGCGCTCCCCGAGCTCGACCTGGACGACATCGACCTCGCCGTCAAGCTCTTCGGCAAGCGCCTCGAGGCGCCGCTCGTCATCTCCTCCATGACCGGCGGCTTCGGCATGGGCGGGGAGATCAACGCGAACTTGGCCCGCGCCGCCGCCGAGGTGGGCGTCGCCATGGGGGTCGGCTCCCAGCGCGCGGCCATCGAGAAGCCCGAGCTCGAGCCCACCTACGCGGTCGTCAAGGACCACGACGTGCCCCTCCTGTTCGCCAACCTGGGCGCGCCCCAGCTCATCCCGCAGGCCACGAAGCGTGCGTACGGCGTCGCGGACGCGAAGCGGGCCATGGACATGATCGGCGCGGATGCGCTCATCGTCCATCTCAACTTCCTCCAGGAGGTCGTCCAGCCCGAAGGGGACCGACGCGCCAAGGGCTGCCTCGCCGCGATCAAGAACCTCGCGGCCCGCTTCCCCGTCATGGCCAAGGAGACGGGTGCGGGCATCTCTCGCGATGTGGCCGCGGCCCTCAAGAAGACCGGCGTCAAGGCGATCGACGTGGGCGGCCTGGGCGGCACCTCCTTCTCCGCCGTGGAGCACTACCGTGCACGGAAGGAGGCCTCGTCCCTCAAGGAGCGACTGGGCGCCACGTTCTGGGACTGGGGCATCCCGACACCCGCGTCGATCGTCCTCGCGAACGTCGGTCTGCCGATTGTCGCCACGGGCGGGGTGCGGAGCGGCCTGGACGCGGCCAAGGGCATTGCCCTGGGGGCCACCGCAGCCGGCATGGCGAAGCCCATGCTCGAGGCGGCCAAGGTCTCCTCGGACGCCGTGGTCGCCGAGCTGAAGGCGGTCATCGAAGAGCTGAAGGCCGCTATGTTCCTCACGGGCGCCTCCTCCGTCGCGGAGTTGCAGGAGCGGCACGCGATCATCAACGCGCCCACCGCGACGTGGATCGAACTCGCCGGGGAATCGTGAGCCGATGACCGACTCCCCCGCGTCCGAGGTCGAGCGCCTCGAGCGACTCCTGCGGCCTTACCGCGACGCGTGCAACGCGAACCTGCAGACCATGTGGGAGGAATTCCTCACCGCCCATCCCGTCGGGCGGTACCCGTCGACGAAGACCATGTCGCGGAATGCGCGGCTCTTCCTCGCGGGGAAGCGGTATCGGTACGCGATTGCGCTGGCGGGATACCGTCTTCTCACGGGGGAGCCGCCCTCGGCCGCCTTGGAGCGCGCCGCCTGCTGGCTCGAGTGGTATCACCTGTACACCCTGTTCCTGGATGACATCATGGACGAGGACGAGCGGCGGCGCACGCTGCCCAGCGCGTGGTCGTCCAACGCGGCCCTGTACCGCCGCGAGGATGCGGACCGCCCCGCGGTCGTGTTCCGCACCCGGCGACACCGGTACGGCGCGTCCCAGGCCATCCTCGACGCCCTCCGCATCCGTTCCCTGGCCGAGCGTGCGATCGAGAGCCCCCGGGAGTTGGAGCCCTCCGTCCGCGTGGGGCTCCTGACCGAGCTAACCGAGGTCGACTTGGTCCTGAGCGACGGCCAAGCCCTGGACGTCGATTTCGAGGGGCAGCGGCGCATCCCCGAGGAGGACTACGTCCGGATGAGCGAGGCGAAGACGGGTCGTCTCTACCTCGGAGCGGCAGGCACCGCGGCCATCGCCGCGGGGGCGCCCGTGGAGGTCCGCGAGGCCCTCCAGGAGTATGCCCTCCTGTTCGCCGTGGCCTTCCAGGATCGGGACGACCTCCTCGGCGCCGGCGTGGTCCCTTCGGAGATTGGCGGTTCGTCCGAAGGCGACATCCGCCAGGGCAAGCGCACCCGGATCTACGTCTTGGCGACCCAGGCGCTCAAGGGCCCAGACCGGACCGCCTTCCTGCGATCCTACGGCCGCGGCTCCCGGACCACGAAGCGCGACCTCGAGACCGTGCGGTCCCTCCTCGCGCGCCACGTGCTTCCCCTCATGGAGATGCGGATCGAGAAGAACCTGGATCTCGCGCGCAAGGCCCTGGACCGTCTCCCGGCGAAGGATCCCGAGGCCCGCGCCCTCCTCGAGGTCCTGCTGGACGCCCAGCGGTCCCGGGTGCGCTAGTCCTCCAGGCCTCGGCCCGTGATCCGGAACGTCGCCCGGCTGCCCTCCTCCCGGTGGCGGTGCTTCTCCAGGACCGCGGCGCGCTGGCTCGGGCCCACCTTCTCGAACCGGATGATCGTCTTCGCGTTGTGGCTGAGCATGTGCCCGCCCAGGGGCATGTAGCGCCCCGTGTCGATGTCCGTGTACACCTGGGACGTCACGACCACGGGGATGCCGCGGGTGCGGGACACCTTGAGCAGGCGCGCGATCTGCCGCGTCAGGGAGTACCGCTCGTCCCGGCGCGTCTCGTCCCGCATGGTGAGGCGGTAGTGCATCGTGATGCTGTCGATGATGATCAGCCCGACCTCCGCGTTGCTCTCCGCAATCTTCACGGCCTTCTCGATGAGCGACTCCTGCTCCTCGAAGCTGTACGGTTCCGAGAAGAGGATGTTCTTCGCGACCACGTCGAAGTCGTCGCCGCAGATCTGGCGGAGGCGCTCCATGGACACGCCCTCCGTGTCGACGTAGATCACCTTGCGGCCCGCCCGCACCACGTTGCGGGCGAGCTGGAGGCAGAGGTTCGTCTTGCCGCTCCCCGCCTCCCCGTGGAGGAGGGTGATGCACCCGTCCTCGATCCCCCCACCCAGGAGCTCGTCCAGGGCGCGGCAGCCCAGGGCCACCTTCATCGCTCGGGCAAGGGCGGGGCCGCCTTTAAGGCTTCGAGGGGATCGCCGGAAGGGCGGACACGTAGGCCTCGTCCGCGGTCCAGACGACGACCGCGCGGCCCGGTCTCACGCCCCGGCTCAGGACGGGCCGTTCCGCGCCCGAGTCCGGATGGGGCGCGACGAGTCCGCCGCTCACGCCGGGGCGAATCTCCGTCTCGAACCGCTCCGCGTCGACCCGACGCAGGCCGCGCAGATCCTTCGCCTTGTACCGGCGCCGCTCGCCCGTGGCCAGGTTCCGCAGCTCGACGAAGGGGCGGAGGGAGAGGACCTCGGTCACCTCGGACTTGTGGCGGACCACATCGCCCACCTGGAACGCGGGAAGCCGCACGAGGGTCGTGACGCGGTAGATCTCCTTGCCCTGTCGCTGGCCGAACAGCTTGGGCGAGGCGGTGACCGAGCCGCCGAACGCCTCCGCGACTTCCTTCGCGAGCCGCGTCCCGAGGGCGTTCGTGCTCACGTAGAAGTCCAGGCCGCCGTGGATCTCCTCCGTCCGGGAGATGAAGTCGCCCGCCTCGTCGCGTCCGCGCTCCACGCGGGACAGCACGAGGGTCCGCACGCCGCGCATCTCCGCGGGCGTCAGGTCGCGGTCCTCCGCGCGCACCTGGAGGATGCCCTCGTAGTACCGGCCCGCCTGCTTCGCGCACGTGTCGCAGACGGACGGCTTGATCCGCAGCCGGACATGGAAATCCTGGACCTGGCGGAGATCCTCGAACCGCCCCGACGCCTTCACCGTGAGGAAGAAGTTGTTCGCGTCCTCCTCGCGGGCCACGTGGGTGAACGTGACGTGCTCGAAGGGCGGCAGTGCGCGCACCTTCTCCCGGAGGAGCTGCGGAATCGCCAGGTCGAGTTCCACTCGGGACCACCCGGACCGGAAATGGAAGGCGCCGCATTGCGCGCATCGCGGCACGTCCAGGTTCGCGGGCGGCTCCACGACAGGGTGCTTCTTCGCGAAGCACGACCCGCACACGCCCTGATAGACGGGTCCCTCGGCCCCGCACTCGACGCAGAACATGACGGTGGGTTCGCAGCGGCCCGCGGCTACTTAAGGGATGGCTATGCGGACCCGGACCGCCGATAGCGGCGTAGAAGTCCATAAGTATCCGCTGCGACGTCGGCCCCCATCTCCATGCCGCGAGTGAAGTCCTGGTGGAGACTCAAGAAGACTCGCCACCGTGACGCCGTCGTCCTGTCCGTTATCTCGTCGGCCCTGCTGCTCGCAGGTCAGCTGCCCCTCCAGCAGGACCTCTACCAGGAGTACCTCCTCCCGGTCGTCCACGAACCGCTGGTGTTCGTCTTCGACGTGGTTCTCCTCATCCTCGCGTACACGAGCTACTTCGGCGGTATCCTCGTGCTCCTCGGAGGCGTCAACTTCCTGTGGGGGCAGGCGAGCCGTGGGCGGTTCCTGCTCTCCCTCGGGCTGGGCATCGGCTCCATCGGGCTCCTCAAGGAGCTCGCCCTGGCCGTGCTCTCGAGCTCGTCTCCCGTCTCGGTCATCGTCTACTTCGCGACGAGCCTCACGGGCCTCGGGCTGATCGTCGGGTGCGCGAGCTACGTTCTCATGCACGAGTACGCCCTCATGCTGAAGAAGCATGCCAAGAGCATGTGGCGGCAGTGGCGCCGCGTCCGGCGTCCGCGGTCCGTGCGGCGCCGGTTCCGCGGATCCGCGAACGCCCGATGAGGGACGCGGTCCGCCGCCATGGCCGGGCTTAGAGCCTCGCGATGGTCCATCCGATCCAGGCGACCAGGGCGAGGGCGGCGAGGACGAAGGCGATCCCGATGGCCCACTCGCCCGCCGCGGGCGGCGTGGGAGCAGATGGCGGAGCCGCGGCGTGCACAGGCTCCTCGACGTGGTCCGCTGCAGCGGCGTCACGCATCCTCCTCGCGAAGGACGTGGGCCGGAAAAACCTTCGCAGGAACGGGCTCACTCCATCATCATGACGTACTGGGCGTGGGGGACGCCCCCGATCCAGAGGATCGCCTCGTCGCTCACGAAGCCGCCCCTCTTGGCCGCCTCGACCGTCTCACGGCCGACGAAGTTCCCGATGCTCGCCAGCTTCAGGTGGTCCACGAGGCCCTCCTCGGTGACCCGATCGCCCTCGTAGAACTTGCCCACCTCGATCTTGAATTTCCCCTCGCGGAAGGTCTTGCCCAGGAGGTCCTCGTCCGCCGCGGCGACCAGGGTCTCCTTCCCCTGGCTGTAGACCTTCATCCGGATGGCCATCGAGGTACGGGGATGGATTCGCCGCGCAGCCTAAAGGACTTTCCTACAGCCGCTCCACGAGCTTGTACTTGTTCTTCGCGGGGCTGTAGATCTCCCCTTCCTGGGACCACCGCTTGAGCCAGGAGTCCACCTTGGCGGGCGGGATCCCGCGTTCCTGGGCGATGCGGACGATGTCCTCGTAGTCCGCGACGCCGTCGGGACCCGCGAGCTCGCTGATGATGTCCCGAAGGGAGATGATCTGCTCGCGCTGGGACTGGCTGATGCCCGTCTGGACGATGTCGATGTCGAACTTCCCTTCTTCGCCCGCAACCTTGCCCATCCAGTACTCCACGATGCGCACCGCGCGCTCCGCGTCGTCGATGCTGACCTCGTTGCTCAGCCGGAGGCGGGCGCTCGCCTCGGAGAGTCGGATGATCGCCTCGAGCTGCCGCGGCGTGATCGGGACGCTCGACCCTGCGCCTTCTCCGGTCTTGCGAATCTCCAGGTACTTCTTCTCGATCGCCGCCATGGCCTCGTCCGTCATCACAGGGTAGATGCGCTTCGCGTACGCGACGTACTTGCGCAGGAAGTCGGGGTTGAAGTGCGGCGTATAGGGCTCCTCGAGTGTACCCGTCTCCGCAGTCGCGAGGCCCGCCTCGCGTCGCTTCATGAGCTCGCCCACCTGGTGTCCCTTGAGGACGTGCTCTGCAAGCTCGCGGTCCCTCTCGGCTTGGGGCCGATCGATCATCGAGAAGATGATGTCGAATCGACTCAACAGCGCTGGCGGCAAATCCAGTTGTTCAGAAATGTATTTGCGTTCATCGAAGCGGCCGAACTTCGGATTGGCCGCAGCGAGCACTGCGCACCGCGACTGGAGGACCGCGGTGATTCCCGCCTTCGCGACGCTGATTCTCTGTTGCTCCATGGCCTCGTGGATCGCGGAGCGGTCCTGCGGATTCATCTTCTCGATTTCGTCGATGCAGTTGTGCACAACCACGCCATCGCACACAAAGTTGCTATCACCAGGCACCCGGAGGTCGTACACATACCCGTCGTGCTCTTCGACCCGAACCTGGACGATTCGGTCCAAGGCGTAGTCGTACCCCGTCAACGACTCGAGACGCCGGCGGTCATCTGGGCTCAGCCAAGGGTCCACCGCCTTTGCGAGCTTGGAGAGCGTCGGTTTGAAGGGTCTCCGGTTCGCGTGGGCCAGGTCGTGGAGCTGGCTCCAGAAGGTCTTGTTCAGGAGCCTCCAGGGCTTTGGCCTAACCCCCGCCAGGATGGCGGAGACCGGTGCCACCGGCACCTCCTCGTGTTCCGCGGGCTGGAGAGCATGGGCCTGCGGTATCGTCTTCGACTTGACAGAATAGGGAGCCATCGCCTCCAGGAGTCGCTGAGCGTCGTCCCGAGCACTCACTTGGACGATGAGCACGTTGCGCCCTTCCCTGATGCGGGCGAAGACATCGAACCGGCGAAGTGCATACAGCAGGCGCTGATTGGCCTTCCGACGCGGTGAGAACACGAACTGGAGCTCGACGGCCTCGTAGGTCCTGCCGCGGGATTCCGACCGCTTGATTGAGATGCAGCCGTCCGCATCCATGAGCCCGGCCAGGAAGCCGCGCAGGGCTGCATCGTCGAGCTTGGTCAGGTTCTCG
>DUJI01000183.1 GCA_013329855.1 Thermoplasmata archaeon
GCCGCGCCCAACACGGTGACCGTGAGCAAGGGGACGTTCAACAGCAACGGGGTCCTAACGTGGGGCGTGCCGACCTTCATCAACCCGACAACCTCGCCTGCCATCCTGAACGACAAGGAGTGGATGGCGATCGACACCCACGTGGGGAGCCCGTTCCAGGACCGGATCTACGTGAGCTGGACGCGGTTCATCTTCAATCCCATGACGGGCGGATATGTCCAGTCCCCCATCGCGTTCGCCTACTCGTCGGACGACGGGGCGACGTTCAGCAATCCCGTGCTCATCAGCGGCAACGTGCTGTACGGCCAGGGGTCGCGCCCCGTGGTGGGACCCGACGGGACCGTGTACGTGTTCTGGGACGCCTCTACGCGCCTCGCGGCCTTCGACAGCATCTGGATGGTCAAGTCGACGGACGGCGGCGTCTCATGGAGCAAGCCCATGGCACTCGCGACCCTCACGGACATCGCGCCTCCCACCAACACGACGTTCCGGGTCAACAGCTTCCCGGCCGCAGCCGTCGGTGCCGACGGGACGCTATACGTCGCCTGGAACACGGAGGCCAAGAACACGGCCCCCGTGTACACCGCGGACCGGAGCTGCGCCTACTGGATGGTCGGCACCCTTAGGGTCCAGCGAGACTGCCACAACGCGGTCGTGTACAGCGTCTCCTCGGACGGCGGCGCGACGTGGACGGCGCCCACGCCCGCCTTCCCGAGCCTGGAGGCCGCAACCCGCACGGCCGTTGGGTACCCCGTGACATCGGGCTGGGGCGTGACGCTCAACGCGCCCGCGGCACGGCCGGTCGACCAGGTGTACCCGGCCGTGGCCGTGGCGCCCGACGGGGACGCGTTCGTGAGCGCATACGCGGCGGACGTGGTCTCGCCCTGGCTCCAGTGCGACCACCCGGCCACGCCGACCGTCGTGGGCCGGATTAACTGCCTCGGCCTGGGCAACTACACGGACAACGCCCGGCTCGACTATGTGATCACGGGTCTGAGCACCGCGGCGATGCAGACCCTGACGACCCACCCAATCAACACGCAGGTCCAGTTCGGCGGTGGCTTCATCGGGGACTATACGGACCTGGCGGGCGGTTCCGACGGCATGTTCCACGCGGTCTGGACGGACACGAACAACAAGCAGAATGTCGTCTGGTTCTACGGCTACGAGTTCGTGCCGACGTCGATCAACCAGGAGGACATCGTCACCGGGTCGGGCAGCTTCTAGGTGATCCGAGAACGAAGCCCGACGACCGTCGGGCTTCCCCTTTCCTTCTTCTATTCCGCCCAGGCGGGGAGTCCGCTCCGCACCCGCCAATACCACCTGGAGTTCACTCGAGCTTCGCGGTCATCGAGATCTCCGTCTTGAGCAGGCGGGAGATCGGACAGCCCTTCTCCGCCTTCGCCGCGGCTTCCTGGAACTTGGCGGGATCGGCCCCGGGGACCTTCGCGACCACGTCCAAGTGGCTAGCGAGCACGGTCCAGCCGACATCCGTCTTCTCGAACTTCAGGGTGACCTTGGTCCGGATGGACTCCGGATGGTAGCCCGCCTTCTCGAGTTCGCCGGACAGGGCCATGGAGAAGCAGCCCGCATGCGCTGCCGCGACCAGTTCCTCGGGATTCGTCCCGGGCGCATCCCCGAACCGCATGACGAAGTTGTATGGGACACTCTTCAGCGCGCCGCTCGCCGTCGACACGACGCCCTTGCCGTCCCTCAGTCCCCCGTTCCACTCGGCGTTCGCCCGTCGTTCCATGGAACCACCAGGGAGGCCTAGCGGGCGAGGCACTTAACTCTTGCTCTGTTGGCAGAGGAGGACCCACCGATCCCGCACGTGCCGAAAGGGGGAAGGGCCGCCCTTCCGGGCGGCCTGGGGACCCGACCGTGGGGCGTCCGTGCTCACGGGGCCACGAGGAACATCTCGCCCGTGAAGCCAAAGATCAGTACTTCGGCTCCTTCCGGCGGCGGGATCACGTAGCCCGATTCGTGCAGCTTGTATCCAACGAGGTACGACCAGTCGCCGGTTGCCTCCGTAATCCAACCGTTCGCCCGGACCTTGTTCGTGTTGAAGTCCCAGACGCCTTTGTCCACTCCCGAGATCACTCCGTGGCCCGTCGTGATGGTGAATGCCTCGAAGAAGTGCTCCGTGTTGCCGACTACGAAGATTTGGTCCCAGAACTCGGAGACCACGATGCTTCCGGCCAGATCGCCGGAGAGGTCTCCCGACCAGACACAGAGCGGTTCCTCGGACACACACGCCGGGAACCTGGCCTGGAAATTGGACATGTCGAAGGACATTGTCATCTCTGCTCGGAGCGGCTCAGGTTCCGCTGCGGCGACGGTCGGAGCCGACGCCATCACCAAAGCCAGCATGCAACCGGCGAGGACTGCCGTCACGCTTTTCTTCACTCTTATCACCTCCTCCCGCCATGGCGGGCCTTGAACCGCGGATTCGACATGCATGCGACCTCGAGGTTGAAGACCTCGCTCGTGCATGAGTCGTCCTATGGAACTCCACTGGAGTTCCTACTGTCCATGCAGAACGTTCTTACCATCGAACCCTGGTGCGGTGTAGCACGGGGTGTTGAGAGGGATGCGCCTCACCGCGAAGGAACGCGTTCTCCTCCACCTCCTGGAGTCCGCGCAGCCCGCGGATGAAGTGGAGGTTTCCACTGCCGTGACCCAGGAGGGCTTGGCCCGCGGTACGGGGATTGGGCTGCGCCACTTGATTCAGTTCATCCGACCGCTGATCCGGGACGGACTCGTCCACGAGCGGACGGCCCATGTGACGGGCAAACGGCAGCGCATGAAGGTCTATGGCCTCACCTCCACCGGCCGCACCTCGGCGATTCGCCTGCGGGAGACGGTGAAGACCCAGGTCGTCAGGATCCGCGACGGAGACGCCGTGCGCGAGGGGAGCCTTCACGAGGCGCTCAGGGGGATCGGAGCGAGGACGAGTCTCCTCGAGACGGTCCGGCAAGTGGAGGAGACCGGGATCCTCGATCTCGAGGCCGCGAGGCGGCCTCCGGAACCCGGTTTCGTGGAGCAGCTGTCGGACGCTCCCCGGGTTGAGACGTTCGTGGGGAGGCGGGAGGAACTGGCCACGATTACCTGCGAGGACAAGGGCCCCCGCGTCTTCGTAATCCGTGGCATGGCAGGCATCGGGAAGTCGACTCTCGCGGCGAAGGCCTGCGAGCTCGTCCGGGGACGCAGGAACCTCTTCTGGCATCGCATCCGTCCCTGGGAATCGGACTCGATGCTCTTGGCGAGTCTGGGGCGGTTCCTTGATGCTCTTGACCGTCCCGGCCTCAGCTCGGTGCTGAGGCGGGGCGAACCGCGGCTCGGGGCCGAAGTGCTCCGCCAGGATCTCCCCGACACGCATGCGTTCCTGGTCCTCGACGACGCTCACGAAGCATCCTCGGAGGCCCTCGCGGTCATCCGGATGCTGGCGGAAGCCGTCGTGTCGGCGCCCGACGTCAAGGTCGTCGTTCTGACTCGCCGAGCCCTGCCCTTCTATGACGTGCGGGACGTCGTGATCAAGGGCCTGGTGCGAGAGATCGAACTGGACAGGCTGGAACCCGAGGAGGCCGCCGCTCTCCTGACAGAGGAAGGAGATGCGGCGCAGTTCGCCGGGCTGGGGCGACGCCTCGGGGGTCACCCTCTCCTCATCGAGCTCGTCCGGAACCAGCGCTCCGACATTCCCTCTGCCGTCCGGGACGTGCACCGCTTCCTGGAGGAGGCCATCCACCGCGAGCTGTCGCAAGCGGAAAGGGCCATCATGAAGGCGGCCTCTCTCTACCGGGTGCCTGTGCCGCGCGCGACGCTGTTGGCAATCCCCGGTTCGTCCTACCAGGCGCTTGTGACGCTCCAGGAGCGTTCCCTCCTGCGATTCGTCGGCGGCGAGCGGTACGAGATTCACGACACAATCCGCGACTACTTCGGAAACATCCTCACGCCCGAGGAGTCCCAGGACTTCGGAACGCTTGCAGTCGCCCAGTTGCGTGAGCTCGCCGCCCGAGCCTTCGCTGCCGGGGAACTCCTCTCGGGCATCGCCTGCCTCTCGAACGCGATTCGACTCTCGCAGGATTCCCAGCAACGAGCGGGCATCGGAGAAAGTCTGGGCGACGCGGAGGCGCGGATTGGAGACCTCCCTGCGGCCATGTTGGCTTACCGAGGAGCCATCCGCCTCGTGAGCTCTCCCGGAGTCGTTGCCCGTCTCCACCGCAAGATTGCCACTGCGCTTCAGGTGCGCGGCGAGATCGCATCCGCATCGGCCGAGGTCGATCAGGCCGTGCGGTCCCTCGGGAATGGGAACGACGTGGAACGTGGCTGGCTGAGCCTCGTCCGGAGTCGGATGAGCATCGCGTCGGAGCAGTGGTCCGAGGGACGGGAGTGTGCCGAGGCGGCCGTCAGCACCTTTCGGTCGTTCGAGGACATCCGGGGGCAGACCGAGGCGCTCGTCGAGCTGGCAATCGTCGAGACCAACTCGCCCATGGGGCACCCCGACGCGGCGCGCACGTGTCTCAAGGAAGCCCTGCGCCTCTCCCACTCAATCGGGGATCCGGATCTCATTGCGAGCGTTCATGTCCAGTACGCGAATCTCTACGCGTACCGGCTCGGGAACACGGATCGGGCCATGGAGCATCTCGGAGCCATCGAGGCTCTTCCGGGAACCCTCGCGGACGTCCGCAGCCACCAGTCCCTGCTCATGCTGAAGGGTTGGCTCAACCTCGACCTCCGGGCGGATTTCGAGGGCGCGCATGCGAACTTCATGGACGCCTTCAACCTCTCTACGAAGACGCACGATCGGATCACCGCCGCACTGGCACGGTATGGAGCCGCCGTGGCCGTATACCATGCAGGCGACTGTGCATCGGCACGCGGCGAGATCGAGGTGATCGGATTGGAGCTGCTTGAATTTGGATGTGCAGGTCCCGCGGTCGAGGCCCTGTGGATGGCCGCCGAGATTTGCCTTGTCTTGGGCGACCTGGAAGGCTATCGCGCGATATCGTCCAAGCTGGAGGCGCCGGTCCTGGCGCGCGGGCTGGAAATCCGACCCGTCTTGGCGCACGCCCTCGAGGGTCTCGAGTGCCTCGCGCGGGGACACCGGGCGGGAGTGCGCGCGGCCTTCCTGCAAGCGATCCGGGATGCGGAGCAGGACGTCTCGCCCCAGGAGCGGCCGTTGATCCCTTTTGCCCATGATCTCTACGGCGCTGCGCTCCACGCGATGGGGGAGGAACGGGCATCCGCGGAAGAGGATCGCCTGGCCATCGAATTCTCCCGGCGGTTCGGGCTGAAGGGGCGACTTGCCGCGAGAGTCAAGTTCCTCGGCGGACTACGCAATTCTCTACGACAGCTCTTCGCCTCGTCCGCCGCGTCCACCGCGCCTCCGTAGTGGCCGGAGCGATAGCCCGGACAGGACTCCGTCGACGGGGCGCCTTGTTCGGGTAGTCGCGCCTTCTCGATCGGCGTCCGCACGAGGTTCCCCCACTCCGTCCACGAACCGTCGTAGTTCCGGACGTCCGGGTAGCCGAGGAGG
>DUJI01000234.1 GCA_013329855.1 Thermoplasmata archaeon
GGCGATCTCTTCGGGTGGTCCCTGGCCAACGTGGGCGACGTGGGCGGGTTGGGACCCGCCCTCGCGGTCGGCGCTCCCCACGCGAGTCCCGGAGGCCACACGTCGGCGGGCAACCTCACCCTGTTCTTCCCCAGTGCGACCTTCAGCGGGAAGGCCGGCGCCTGGATCAACAGCACGAACGACGGGGAGAACCTGGGCTACTCCGTGGCGGCCAGCGGTGACATCAACGGTGACGGCCGGGCGGACATCCTCGCTGGCGCGCCGTTCTGCAGCACGGGGGCCACCGCGGGCGGCTGCGCCTACGTCTTCTACGGCGCGACACCGCACCCCCATCTCGTCCCGGACTTGACCTTCGACTCTGCCGTGGCAGGCGCCCACTTCGGCTGGTCCGTCGCGGGCAACGGCAGCGTGGACGGCACGAGCGCCCTGGACCTTGTCGTGGGGGCTCCGAACTACACCTCGGGCGGCCTGGCCGCGCGGGGAGCCGCGTACGTCTTCCGCAACCCGACCGGAACGCTCCGGACGAGCGTGGTTCCGGGCGCAACCGCGGGCGAGGAGTTCGGCTTCTCCGTGGCCATGGGCGACTTCAACGGGGACACGATCGACGACCTCGCGATCGGGGCGCCGTACAACGGTGCGGCGTTCTCCCAGGCCGGCGACGTCTCCCTCATCTACGGGGCCTCACCCTTCAAGACGACCATCGGCGCCATCCTGGATGGACAGGCCGCGAACGAATGGTTCGGCTACGCCCTGGCGTCCGGGAACTTCCACAAAGACAACCTGGACGACCTCCTGGTCGGCGCTCCGGGCAGCGCGATTAACGCCACAGGCGTCGGGAGGGCCTATGCGTTCTACGGGAGCCCGCTCCCGTGGACCGCGGCCAACCTGACCCTCGTCCCCGGAGTCTCCGGGGCCACGGCGTTCGGCGCGTCCCTCGCGGTGGGAGGCAACTTCACCGCGGACGGCGGCCCCGGCTTCGTGGTCGGCGACCCCCAGTTCCGAGTCGGCTCCAAGGTGAACGCGGGCCGCGCCTACGTGTACGAGGGCGACATCGTCCCCAGTCAGAGCTTCCCACGAGTGCTCGGCTGGGTCTGCGTGCCGTACACGTTTACGGGCGGGACGAACCCGTGCTCCGGCCTCGCGGGGTTCACCGTGACGCTGGTGTCCGCGACCTTGCCCCTCCGGACCTCGTCCGCCGCGAACGGATCGTTCACCTTCAAGGCGGTCCCGGGAACCTACTGGCTGAACACGACCGCCTTCCCGTACATCGACAACACGACGACCGTCTCGCTGAGCTACAACCAGGTCCTGACCGTCTTCATCTTCCCGAAGACGATCCCGTTCATCCGGGGCAACGCCACGGACGCGGTCAACCGGACCCCGTACGCGGGCGTCACCGTGGCGCTGTACAACGCCACGAACGTCCTGGTGAACGCCACGACGACCTCCAGTACGGGCGCGTACGCCATGTACGTGCCGCCCGCCTTCCTGCCCGCGGTCGGCGCGACCTCGGCCATGACGGTCCGGATGTGGGACGCCACGCACTACACAAACCAGACCCCCGTCTCCGTGCGGCGGAATCAGACGTCGTATGCGAACATGTTCCTGAACCGGTTCCCTGTCCTGAGCGGGACCGTGTTCGACCAGCGGACCCTCTCGCCGATCCGGGGGGCGACCGTCCAGGCGACCCAGGGCCCCACCGCGGTGGCGACCGCAACGACGAACAACCAAGGCGTCTACAGCCTCGTCGCGACGAACGCCTCCCGCTCGCGGCTCCTCTATCTCAACGTGACGAGCAGCGGATACGGACGGTACCAGACCTCGCTCGCGGTCGACCGGAACGAGTCGTACGCCCGCGTGGACATCTACCTCCTGAGCGACCGGACGCCTCCGGCCTCCAACGTGTGGCCCCTCCTGCCCACGTACACGACGGCCGCGGTGTTCAGCCTGTCCGCGAACGCCTCGGACAACAACGGGGTGGCGCAGGTCCAGCTGTGGTACCGGTTCAACAACACGGGCAACTACGTGCAGTATGCGGTCGACAGCGCCGCGCCCTACACGTTCAGCTTCAACTCGACCTCGGCACGCGGCAACGGGCGGTACGCCTTCTACACGATCGCCGTGGACTATGCAGGGAACGTGGAAACTCCCCCGACCGCGAACGACACGTGGACGTGGGTGGATACCGTGCTGCCCTCCCTGTCCGTCAGCACGCCCACGGCGGGGCAGGCCCTACTGACCTCCTGGGTCAACGTCACATGGACGGCGCGGGACGCCGGCTCGGGCCTCCTCAAGGTCGATGCCCAGCTGGACTCCGGCGCGTGGGTCCACGCGGGTCTCGCATCCTTCCTGAACCTGACTTCCGTGGCGGACGGGAGCCACACGGTGACCGTCAACGCGACGGACCGCGCGGGGAACTCGCGGAGCGTCACCGTGGCCTTCTCCGTGAACACCGCGGCGCCCGTGGTGACCTTCGCCTCGCCCGCGAACAACAGCCTGTCCGCGAGCCAGACCGTCGTGGTCTCGTGGACCATCACGAACCCGGGCGCGGGGATCACCGTCCTCCAGGCCGCGGCGGACACAGGCACCTGGCAGTCCCTGTCCACCTCCGCGACGTCGTACACGTTCACGGGCCTGACCGACGGCAGCCACAACCTGTGGGTGCGCGCGACGACCGCCAACGCCCAGACGACGGTCTACCTTGTGGTGACCGTGGACACCACGGACCCGACCGTCACGATCACGGCGCCCATGGGGAATCCCTGGGTCAACGTCACGTCGGAGAATCTAGCGTTCACCGCAACGGATGCCACGTCGGGCCTCGCGAGCCTCACGGTCTCCCTGGACAACGGGACCGCGGTGGACGTCACGGGTGACACGAGCTACCGGCTGAGCGGGCTCACGGACGGAGCCCATCAGGCGGTGCTCACGGCGACGGACCACGCGGGCAACTCCGCGACCGCGACGGCCTACTTCCACGTCGACGCGACCCCGCCCACAGTAACGTTTAGCGCACCGACGGATGGGGCGACCCTCACCAGCTCCTCGGTCGCGGTGCAGTGGCTCGTCACGGACGCGGGGAGCGGCCTCGTCTCCGTGGTGATCTCACTGGACAGCGGAACCGCGCAGACCGTGACGCCGGGAGGGACGCAGACCTACTCCGGGCTCTCGGACGGGTTGCACTCCGTGCTCATTCGCGCGACGGACGCCGCAGGCAACGTGCGGACGGCTTCCATCAGCTTCACCGTGAACACCCAGCTTCTGGGCAACAACGCTCTGGCCTATGGACTCATGGCCGCGGTGGTTGTGGTCGTCGCGGTGATCGCCCTGGTGGCCTGGCGTATGCGGAAGCCCAAGCCGCCGGAACCCCCGAAGCAGGAACCGCCCCAGACGCAGGATGAGGAGAAGAAGGCCTGAACCTCGTCCTCCCCTTTCCCCTCGGGGACCTCAGGACGTGCCGGCCAAGGGACTTGCCGCCTCCAGCGAACGGAAGTCGTCGAACGTCTTCTGGTAGAGGACGTGCTTGAGGACCTCGCTGATCCGGATGTACCGGGACATGGGGATGTCGAGTCGGGTCTGGAGATGGGCCAGCGTCTCGGTCAAGGTCGCGAACGTCCGCGGGGGGCGGCGCAGGGCCTCCCGGACGTGCTCCCGCACGTTCCAGACGCCCACGGGCATGATGTAGCCGGGATGCGTCTCGCGCAGGATGACCGTGGCGGACTGGCGGCGCTCGCGGAGCAGCGACTCCGCGACGGCGAGGCGCGCGGCGTAGTAGCAGCCGCCGATGCTCGCGTACGTGGTCCGGCCCTCGAACCCCTCGTGGTCCCCGAAGAGGACCGCCTCGCGGCCCAGGGGGTTCCACAGCGTGTTGGGGTACCACGCCTCGATCAGCTCGTACCTCCAGGGGCGGGGCATCTGGACGACGAGGAAGCGGTCGTCGAACCCCACGGCCTCGAAGACGCGGATCGAGTCGATCAGGGGAAACGCCTTGACCCGCTCGCGGAGGTCCTTCC
>DUJI01000315.1 GCA_013329855.1 Thermoplasmata archaeon
CCGGCCCCTCGTTGGGCCCGTACGCCCGCCGGCGGCGCTGCACCTCCTCGGAGGAGAGGCCGGAGTCGGTGTCCGTGGGCGGCTCGGCCGCAGGGACGCTCGCCTGGGTGAGCACGGGGAGAACGGACGAGCGCATCCACGGAGCCTCGACGGCGCGGAACCACGGGTCACGAATAAACCTTGTCCGTTGGCGCGACTCGAGGCGCACATTCGCTAGAGATTTGGGAGGGTTCTCGGAAAATCCCCTTCTTCCCCCGGAAGCATGCATCTCTTAGGAGGTGAAACGGAGATGCAGTACCTCGCGATGTTCGCCGTCATGGCGATGCTCGGGGCCGGCGCCGGAGGCGCGACGGTCATGGCCGCAGGCTTCGGCCATGGCGCCCCAGGGGAGGCGCATTCCCTGGACCAGTGGACCGGCACCTGCAGCGGTGGCGCTTCCGGCGAACCGCTCATGGCCGATGACGACGGCGACGGCATCCCGAACGCGCAGGATGCGGACTGGACCGCGCCCCTGGACGGGACCGGGTACCAGTACGCCCGCTGCGCGTCGTGACCTCGGATGCGGGCTCCCCGGGGGAGGGGGCGCGCGACGGCCCCTTCCCCCTTTTTCTCCTTTCGGAAGGTACAACTACGGAAGGATGGCTCGGGAAGGGCGATCCCCGTAGAGAGCTTCGAGCGCGTCCTCTGGTGGCTCTTCGGAGGGAGTGCGGGAGCCGCGACGCGTGCGCGGGTCCTCCTGGCGATCCGGGAGCAGCCGCGGAACGCGCAGCAGCTGGCCCAGGTCCTCGGGGTCGACTACACGACGGTGCGGCATCATCTGCGGGTGTTGCTCAAGAACGGGCTCGTCGTGACCGCGGGGGAGACGTACGGGCGGATGTACTTCCTCTCCCCCCCCATGGAGAGCCACTGGGAGCAGCTCACGATCATCTTGGAACGGACGGGTCGCGGCAAGATAGGAGGTATGGGTCATGGAGCATGAGAAGAGGCGCGGAGGTTCCGCGGCGGTGTGGGTGCTCGTCGTTCTCCTGGTCGGAGTCGTGGCCGGGCTGCTCCTCTCGGCTCTGCCGACCCCCGCGACCGGGACATCTCCCGGGCGGGGCTTCGGCTGGCACCTCGAGCTGACCAGCGCGAGCGACTTCGACGTCGTCCTCTCCACGGTGGGGATCGCCCTCCTGGCGGCGCTCCTGGTCGTCTACCTTCAGACCTACTCCCAGACGCGGGCCAACTTCGCCCTCGGCCTCGTCGTGGTCCTCCTCNNCCCTCGTACGCCAGCGACGTGTCCCGGTAGATGCCGTACCGCGCCCGCCGCATTCTCACGCCCTCCGAATCCATCTCCGCATCTCCCCGTTGCCGACCCGTCGCCCAATGCGTCGGTCCCCCATAAACGAACGGGAGGGACCGGACCAAAGGGCTTTATGGCCTGCCGCGCGTCGCGGCGCGTGGACTTCCTCATCATCCTGCTGGCCCTCCTGGTCGGGGCCTTCGCGGCCGGGATCGCGGGCTCCCTCCTTGGGATCGGAGGCGGCGTGTTCCTCATCCCCTACATGACCCTGGTCCTGCAGATCGACATCCGGGTGGCCATCGCAACGAGCCTCATCGGGGTGATCGCAACGTCCTCGGGGGCCGCGTCCGTCTACGTCCGCGACCATCTGACGAACCTCCGGCTCGGGATGTTCCTGGAGGTCGCGACGACGGCGGGGGCGATTGCGGGCGCCTTCACCGCCCTCCTCGTCGACCGCAACGTCCTCTATGTGGTCTTCGGCCTGACCGTCATGGTGGCCGCGAGCCGGATGGTGGGCCGGGAGCGGGCCGCCGACCCAGCTGCGGCCGCATCCCCCGGCAGATCGCGTCTCGTGGAGCGCCTGCGGCTCGGCTCGTCGTATCCCGAGGCGGTGGACCGCCAGCAGCACGCCTACGGCGTCGCCCGCCCCGGCGCGGGGTTCGGCATCAGCGCGCTCGCGGGCGCGCTCTCGGGCCTGCTCGGCGTCGGGGGCGGGTTCATCAAGGTTCCCGCGATGAACGTGGTCATGGGCGTGCCCATGAAGCCCTCCGTGGCCACGAGCAACTTCATGATCGGCGTCACGGCGGCCGCCAGCGCGTTCATTTACTACACCCGAGGCCTGGTCGATCCCTCCCTGGCCGCCATGCTCATGCTCGGCGTGTTCACGGGCACGCGACTGGGCACCCGGGTCATGGCCCGGACCCGCGCACAGCGCCTCCGGGCGGTCTTCGCCGTCTTCCTCGCGGGCCTCGGCGTCTTCATGATCCTCCGCACGCTCCTTCCGGGGGTGAACTTCTGAGCGACGCCTCTTCCGCGGCCGCGCCGGGCCCGCACGGGCTCGACATGAACCGCTTGGTCTACCGGGTCCTGTGGGGCGGCGTCCTGCTCTCCATCGCGGTGATCCTCATCGGACTCGCGGCCGAAGCGGTGTCGCCCGGAGGATTCCCGCGCATCCCGGCCCCGCTCCCCGCGTTGCCGGCTGAAGTGGCCCATCTCACGCCCGCGGGACTCCTGAGCCTCGGAGTGCTGCTCCTGATCCTCACGCCGATCTCGCGGGTCTTCCTGACCATCCTGGTCTTCGCCGGGGAGCGCGACCGGACGTACGTGCTCGTCACGGGCATCGTCTTCTTCAACCTCATGCTGGGCGTGGCCCTGGGGCTCCTGGGCGTGGGGTGAACCTTAAGACCGCGGGCCCGCTGGAGGCCCACGTGGACGAGGTCCTCGCCGCCGCGCGCGCGGTCGACTGGTCGCCCCTCGGGGAGCGGACCCTCTGCGACGCATGCCTGGGCCGGCTTTTCGGGAAGCTGGGCCAAGGCCACACGAACGAGGAGCGCGGGTTCGCGGTCCGCGAGCTCGCGCGGTTGCCTGCGGGGACGTGCTGGTTGTGCGGCGGGCTCACGGGGCGGTACGACGCCTTGGCCCGGCTCGCCTCGAAGAAGCTCGGGCTCTGGGACTTCGACACGTTCCTCATCGGCTCGAAGATCGACCCTGAGATCCAGGCGCGCGAGGAGTCCCTCTGGTCCGATCTCAAGGCCACGGCCCCCGAGGCCCTGAAGTCTGAGGTGAACCGGGAGGTTGGCAAGCGCGTCTCCGACCTAGCGAAGAAGGAGCCGGCCTTGGAGAGCCCCGACCTCGTCGCGGTGGTCGACACCTCGTTCGACCACGTGGACGTGCAGGTCAACCCGCTCTACCTCCGAGGCCGCTACCGCAAGCTCGCCCGGGGAATCCCGCAGACCCGGTGGCCGTGCAACCGCTGCCGCGGAAAGGGCTGCGCGAAGTGCGGCGGCACGGGGAAGATGTATCCCACGAGCGTGGAGGAGATTCTCGCCCAGGAGGTCATGCGGGACTCCGGCGGCACGGGGCACGCGCTCCACGGGATGGGCCGCGAGGACATCGACGCTCGGATGCTGGGCCGCGGACGGCCGTTCGTCCTGGAGATCAAGGAGCCAGGGAAGAGGCATCTCGATCTGGGATCCGCGCGGGACCGCGTGAACGCTTCGGGTCAAGTCGAGGTGGACGGGTTCCGTCCCGCGACGCGCAAGGACGTCGTGGCGATCAAGACGGACCGCGCGGACAAGACGTACCGCGTCCTCGTCCGGTTCGCTTCTCCTGTGGAAGAGGCAAGACTTATAAAGGAGCTGACGTTCTTGGAGGCCGAGCCGATCGCACAACGCACCCCGCTCAGGGTGGTCCATCGGCGGGCGGATACCACGCGGCAGCGGTCCGTGCGGAGGGCCGAGGTCCTCACCACGGACGGTACCGTCGCGGAACTCCGGGTCACCGCGGAGACCGGCGCCTACATCAAGGAGCTGGTCCACGGAGACCAGGGGAGGACGAAGCCGTCCCTGGCGGACCTGCTCGGCGTGGGTTGCGAGGTGCTCGAGCTGGACGTCCTGGACATCCACGACGACGGGTGACGGAGCATGGTGAAGGCCTCCAAGGGCATCATGGAGAAAACGCGGCAGAAGGACCGCCGCAGCCCGAGCGAGCGCGGGCTCTCCCCGATCACCCGCTCCTTCCAGAAGTTCGAGGTCGGCGACAAGGTCACCATCCTGATTGACTCGAGCGTCCAGAAAGGCTGGCCGCACAACCGCTTCCACGGCATGACGGGGACCGTCGTAGGGAAGCGCGGGCGTGCGTACCTCGTCGACGTCCGGTTCGGATCCCGCATCAAGCAAGGCGTGGTGCTCCCGGAACACCTGCGGCGGGCCTAGGAGGGGTGCTGGTGGAAGAGGAATACGTGTCCCTGTCGGAGCTCAAGGTCATCCTGGAGAAGGAGAAGGGAGCCCGGGCGGACCTCACGCCCGAGCAGCAGTACGCCCTCTCCCATGCCGCCGCGTTCGCCCGAATGCCGCCCGAGAAGGTGCCCGCCATGGTCAAGGAGCTCATGGAGGTTCCCATGATGTCCCTGGCCAACGCCGTGAAGATTGCCGACGTGCTGCCGACCCATCTGGACGACGTGCGCGCCATCTTTGCCAAGGAACGGTTCGCCCTCTCCAAAGAGGATGCGGAGAAGGTCCTGGAGATCGTCAACAAGTACCGTTGACCGAGGCGATTTCCGTGGAAGACTACGCCCGCATCCTCGACTACCTACCGCAAGGTCATCCCGACCAGTCCAAATACCATCGGGAGCCCTTGGCCTACGCGCTCGGGGAGGACGAGTTCAAGCTGTTCGAGCTCGTGCCCAAGGAGGGCGCGGACCTGCCCGTGGGCGCGAAGGTCTATATCGGCAAGGAGATCGACCTGCGGAAGGACATCCTCCACGTGAAGCGCCGCGTGGCCTACGAGGAGCTCACCGTGGGTGCCCAGAAGGAGCTCCCCTTCGTGGTCGCGGAGGTCGTCAAGGAGAAGGAGGTGCGGTTCATCGACTTCTTCAACAAGGCCCAGGCGATCACGACCCGCTTCCACATGCTTGAGCTGCTGCCCGGCCTCGGGAAGAAGTCCATGTGGGCGATCCTCGAGGAGCGCAAGAAGGGGCCCTTCAAGGACTTCGCCGATCTGGACCGTCGTATCCCGAGCGTGCATCATCCGGAGAAGCTCATCGCGAAACGGATCGAGATGGAGATCTCGGACCCGATGCAGAAGTACCGCCTCTTCGTCGCGCGCTAGGGACGCGCGTCGCGCCCGGGGGGGCCCACCGCTGAACTTCCGTCGGCAGGCGTTCTGGATCCTCATCCTCGTCGTCATCGGTCTGGACCTCTGGTGGTCCGGCACGCCCACCGCGTTCGAGCTCTGGTGGATCCCGCTCATCCTCCTGAACGGCGTGTGCCTCGCGGTCATCCTGGTCCCGCTGATCCGCGGAGACCGGTGACCGAGGTCTCCCCTACCCCTTGGCCAGGGGCGCCTCGATCCGGGCCGTGTCCTGCTCCGACAGGCCGAGCTTCTTCCGGAGGACGTCGAGGAGCTCCCGCGTATCGTGCGGGATGGGGCCGTGCTCGAACGCCTCCACGGCCACCGCGCGGTAGATCCCCTCCCGATTGGCGAGGACCTCCTCCACGACCTCGAGCTCGGAGGTAGCCGTGGTCTCGGTGATCTCCATGACCAGGCGGTGCGCGGGCAGGCCGTGCCGTGCCAGGACGGCCGACACCCGCCCGTCCTTCCACGCGGTCATGACCGCCCGCGTATAGTCCTCGATGTCCTTGACCCGCTCGTCCAACGCCCGCTTGCGCCGCTCATCGATGCCGTTCAGGTACTCGAGGTCCAGGGTGTCGACGTTCATCGCCTCGCGGACGATGTCCGAGAACGTGAGGTGGGCCGAGGTCGCCTTGTCGATCTCCTCCAGGCTCATCGGCCGGACCTCGCCCCGGTCCTTCACGGGGACGCGGAGCGTGGAGAGGCGCTGCTTGATCCCGAGGGCGCGTTCCCAGCCCCGCGGGGCGAGGTAGTACGCGAGCATGCGCTGCTTCTCGCCCTCCACGTGGCCCTTGGCCTCGATCAGGTAGCCCGCCCTAACCATCTCGTCCAGGTAGCGGGAAAGATGCTTGCGCTGGATGCCCGCGGCGAACGCGATGGCCTTCTGGGTCAGGGCCTGGGGCAGGACGTACCGCTCTTCCATGTGGCGGAAGTCCGTCAGGTAGAGCAGGATGCGGTCTTCCGTGTTCAGGGCGAGCAGGGGTTCGGGCACCGCTCCCGGAACGCCGCAAGGGGGCCATAAGGGTTCCCGTGGCCCCGCTTCGCGGATCCCCCCGCCAGGTTCATAAGGAGACGCCCGGGTGTCGAGGACGCGATGCTGGCCCTCCCGACGGCTCCCCCGGCCACGGAGTTCGGGAGGCTGTTCGATGCGGACACCCAGCGGGCCATCTCGAGCGGCCTCTGCATCTCCTGCCGCGGAGCCAAGCTCCTCTGCGGCAAGACGCGCTGCCCCATCCTGGTTCGGTGGGACTTCATGATGAGGACCGCGCCCGCGATTGACCGTCTCGACTTGGACGGCGCGTCGCCGCCCGGGGTGTTCGTGGGCCGTTTCGGCTATCCCAAGGTGTTCTTGGGCCCCCTGGTGCCACCCGTCCACGGGGACACGGAGCTACTGGACACCCCCGAGGCGTGGATCGGGAGGAGCATGGAGGACATCGTCTCGTTCCGGTCCCAGCTGGTCCGCGGAATGCACCGCGTGGACGTCATGGACGTGGAGACGGGCGGCAAGGTCGTGGACCTCACGCGGGAGCTCGCCCTGTCCGTGGCCTCCACGGAGGTGGAGGTCTCGTTCCTCAAGAAGCCCCACGGCCGGGTCGTGCTGGACGACGACGTCCAGCCCTTCGGTCCCTCCGCCCCGATCCGCAACCTGGATTTCGGGACCCTGAAGGTCGACCCCCACCTGGACCGCGCGTACTCGGATGGGGACCTCCTCGCGCGCGACGCGGTCCTCGAGCTGTACCAAGACCGGATCCCCGTCTCCAAGATCCAGCGGGCCTTCAGCGTCGGAGCCTTCGGCGTGTCGAAGAACCGCAAGTTCGTCCCCACGCGCTGGTCGATCACCGCGGTGGACGATACGATCGGGAAGGACCTCCGCGAGCGGGTCAAGGCGTTTCCCCTGATCGACTCGATCCGCGTCTTCGAGGCCGTGGGGTTCGACGACCGCTTCCTCGTCGTCCAGATGCCCCGCCCCTGGAGGTACGAGCTGATCGAGGCGTGGTACCCCAACACGCTGTGGAACCCCCTGGGCCGCGAGGCGGTCCTCTTCGGGGACCACGAGGGGTTCGAGGGCCGGACAACGTACGCGAGCACCGGCGGCG
>DUJI01000228.1 GCA_013329855.1 Thermoplasmata archaeon
GGGGGGCTCGTGGTCCTGCTCCTCCTTCGGGGGTACGGCGGGGTCGGGATGATGGGCGGCTCGTACGTGGGCGGCAGCTGGATGGTGGGGATAGGGTTCCTCGCCGTGGTCGGCATCGCGATGGCCTGTGCCGTCGTCCTGACGCCCGGCGTCGCCCAGCCCGCGATCCCTCCGCCGTACCCCCATCCGGAGTGGGGATCCCCGCCCAGCACCCACCCGGCCGTCCAGATCCTGGACGCTCGCTATGCCCGCGGCGAGATCTCGCGGGAGCAGTGCGTCGAGATGCGCAAGGACATCGAGTCCCGCAACCCCTGATGGGGGATACGGACCCGTCGGCGCGGGGCAAAGGCGGAAAACGCTCCGCCCCTTACCGCGCGTGCAGGTGACCCCGATCGACCCGAAGGACTTCACGAGCCGCCTCCACGAGGGGACGGCCCACGAGCGGCGGCTCGAGTGGGAGGCCGCGGAGACCCTCTACACGCGTCTCCTGGACGACTTCGGCCCCGTAGGCGCCGAAGATTGGTCGGCCCACCGCATGCGGGCCACGGCGCGTCTGCGTCGCGCCAACGCGCTCATGGAGCTCGAGCGCTGGGACGAGGCCCGCGGTGCCCTGGACGGCGCCCTCGACGACGCGAAGGCGAGTGGCGACGGCGACGTGCTGGCCCAAGCCCTCCTCGCGGCGGGCGTCTACGCGACGAACCGAGGGGACATGGCCCGGGCCGAGGCCTTCCTCATGGACGCCCTGGCCCGCTACCACCGCGCGGACGACCGCGTCTCGCTCCAGGGGCGTGGCTGGGCCTTCCTGAGCCTCGCTTCGCTCTACGGCAAGACGGGCCGGCTCGACCTCGCGTTCGTGACCTTCACGAAGGCCCAGGACGTCCTGGGCGCGGCCCAGGATCCCGAGGGGGTCGCCGCGGCCTGGGAGGCCCAGGCCCAGCTGCGCCGCGCGATCCACGACGAGGACCGCTGGCGCGAGGACCTGGCCGAGGCGGTCGTCTTCTACGACCGCGCGGGGATGGCGGAGAAGGCGGAGCGGCTGCGGAAGCTCCTCGGGCGCAAGCTCGTGTGAGGGTGGACCGCGGGGGATGGCGCGGCCGCGCGAGGAGGTCAACCTCAAACAAGGTTAACTTCCCGCAGGAGGTGGGGGCCGCCCCGCTGGTACGTATTGCAGGCACGGAGGGTTGAAACCGGTCCGCCGGCCTCCGCGGGTCCGATGGAAGACGCGGTCTACTTCGCGAACGTCCTGCGGTCCCGCGAGTGCGCCGTGTGCGGCACGGACCGCAAGGCGTCCTCCGTCCTCGCCCTGTCCGCTTGCGCCGTGTGCGGCACCTCGCTGGACGACGCCCACGCCCTCCTCGCGGTCGCGAAGGGCGCGGCCAAGGCCGTCTGCTCGTACCCCTGCCTCGAGGTCGTCCTGAACGAGGGCCTCGCGGGCGGCGCCGCGTGCCCCGGGTGTGGGACCCCGTGGGCCGAGGCGGCGCCCCCTCCCCGCACCTGCCGCACGTGCGCCCAGGAGCTCTCCTTCGGCGACGGCTACGTCGGGCTGTGGCAGGGGGGCCGCGTCCTCACGTTCTGCGGCATCCCGTGCCTCAAGAACCACGACGCCCGCGCGAACCCGTTCTGCGGGTAACCCGGTGGCAGGCCACCCCACGATTCAAGAGGCTCGGCCGCTTGCCAGGAGACGATCCGATGGCCCAGCCCGCGCCGATCCGCCGCGAGGAACCCGTCCTCAACATCCAGAACCTCTGGAAGGCGTACGACGGCTCCCAGGCGCTCCAGGGCCTCTTCCTGGCCGCGTACCCGGGGGAGATCTTCGGCCTCATCGGCCCGAACGGGGCGGGCAAGACGACCACGATCCGGATCCTGGTCGGCCTCCTGCGCCCGGACGCGGGCGAGGTCCGCCTCCTCGGCGAGGACATCCTCCGCGACCCCATCGGCTACAAGGCGCGGCTCGGCTACATGCCCGAGGCCCCGACGCTCCCGGAGTACCTCACGCCGACCGAGTTCCTGGGCTACGTGGCCCGCGTGCGGAACCTGCCGCGGTCCGGGATCGCGCCGCGCACCGCCGAACTGCTGCGGATGTACGAGCTGTCGGGCAAGGCGGACGAGACGATCGCCTCGCTCTCCAAGGGGATGAAGGCCAAGCTCGCGTTCGCCGCGGCGACCGTCCACCACCCCTCGTTCCTCATCCTGGACGAGCCCCTGATCGGGATCGACCCCGGGGGGCAGCACCTGGTCAAGGAGCAGCTCGTCGCGATGGCCCGGGCCGGGGGGACCGTCCTCGTGTCCACGCACCAGCTGGACACGGCGGAGCGGCTGTGCAGCCGCGTGGCGATCATCCACCGCGGCCGGAACGTGGCCACGGGGGACCTGGCGAGCCTCCGGTCTCAGGCCCATGCGGGGGAGCAGCAGTCCCTGGAGGAGATCTTCCTCAAGCTCACGGAGGAGGCCGGGCTCCCGGAACCCGAGCGCCCGCGCCGCCGCGGGTTCTTCGCGCGGCGGAGGTCCGGATGACCCGCGTCGGCACCCTCCTCCTCTACAAGATCCGGTTCTTCTTCGGACCGACCCTGCGCGGGAGGTTGGGCCCCCTCGCCTACCTGGGCCTCATCCTCCTCTTCCTGCCCACGGGCTTCGGGATCGGGGTCGCCCTGGCATCGGGGATCAAGGGCGCCTCCGCGGCCCAGGCCATCTCCACCCTGAGCGCACCCTTGAGCGCGATCCTCGCCCTGGGCTTCGTGTACTCCGTCTTCTCCGGGGTCACGGCCCACGTCTCCGAGTTCGACTTCTTCATGACCGCGGACGTGCGCCCGCGGGAGTACCTCCTCTCCGACCTCCTGTTCCAGTTCATCTCCCTGTTCGGGGCGGGCGGCCTCGCCGCGGTCGTCGCGGCGTTCGGCATGGCCTCCTTCGTCGGGCGTCCCCTCGTCGTGGTCGCCCCGCTCCTCCTCACCCTGTTCGCCTTCGCCCTCCTCGTCCTCATGATCATCCAGATCGTCACGGTCCTCGGCGTGCGGTACCCCAAGGGTCACGTCCGGTCGTTCGCCCTCCTCCTCTTCGTCCTCTCCCTGCTCCCCGCGGCGACCCTCGCGTATCCGGCGTTTCCCCTCCACTTCGGGGACGTGCCCCTCCCGACCACGGCCTTCGGGACCCTGGGTTACGACGTCCTCCTGGGCCTGCCCCTGAACCTCGAGGCGCTCGCGGTGGCCCTGGTCTCGTTCCTCGCCGTCGCGGGCCTCTGGCTCGCCCTGTCAGACACGTACATCTTCCACGGGATTCACCCGAGCCTCTCCGCGGGGTTCGGGCAGGTGGACATGGCCGCGCGGATGGCCCAGCAGCGGCGGATGACGGCCGGCTTCGGCAAGTTCACCACGGGGCTGACCGTGCGGACGGACCGCGGGAGCGACACGGGCTACATGGCCCGCTACCATCTCCTGCGGATCCTCCGGGACGGGAGCATCGTCTTCATCGGCCTGTTCGCGCTCATCTCCCTGCTGCCCATCAACCTCGGGAACACGGGACCCGCCTCGGAGCAGGCGCCCATCTCCCTCCTGGCCACCCAGATGCTCACGTTCCTCGTCGCCATCCTCGCCCTGAACTGGTCGTACTACGAGCGGGACAACCTCTGGATCGTGGTGGCCGCCGCGAAGTCCCCCGGGCCGTACTTCCGCGGACTCATGATGAGCTTCACGGTCGTAGGGCTCATCGTGGCCTTCGCCTTCGTCCTCTTCTACGTCGGGACCTCCGCGGTCCCCATCGCCGTGTCCGAGCTCGCGGTTCCGATCGCCGCGGCCGTCGCCGCGGCCTTGGTCGCCACGGCGCTCCTGACCCGCCTCAAGGTGCAGCCCGCCGCGTTCTCCTTCTCCATGCTGGCCATCCTGGCCTCCGCGGTGATCGCCGGCTACTTCGGCGGCTTCATCGCGAGCGCCATCCTCCTCGCGGCCCAGCTCGCCCTGGGGCTGGGCGCCGCCGTCCAGGTCGTCCTCCTGGCCGCGTACTGCGCGGCGCTGGGCGCGTTCGGCCTCTGGTGGATCAGCCGCCTGGCCGCGGGCTTCCGCCTGTGATCACAGCCGCTTCGCGCGGTAGTCGTCCACGATGTCGCCGTACGCCTGGACGAAGTACCGCGCGGCGTCCCGGAGGCCCGTGCGGCCGTCCCGGGTGAGGCGGTAGACCTTCGTGTGGCCCTTGCCCTCGCGGCGTACGAGGCCTTCCTCCTCGAGCGCCTTGAGTGCGGGGTAGATCGTCCCGGGCGTGGGCCGGTCGAACCGGCGCTTCGTGAGCTCCGTCGCGATCTCGGAGCCGTACATGGGCTTCTTCCCGAGGAGGTAGAGGATGGAGAAGCTGAGGTAGCCCCGCATGTCGCAGCAAGCCGGGGGTGGGCAGCACTCGACAACCGGAAGTTCCATGCTCCCTCCATGGAGGCGGCGGGAGATAAGTGTATCGGACGCCCAATTATCGGACATACGATATCTTGAAATACCCGAGCCCGATTGGAGTATCGGGCGTCCAATAGGCCCAGGAGAACGNNCGCCGCGGAGCTCGTCGGGCCGAACGGACGCGCGATCGGCGTGGACGCGACCCCGGAGATGGTGTTCCGCGCCCGGGCGACCGCGGCGTCCCTGAAGCGGGCCAACGCGGAGTTCCGCCTCGGGGAGATCGAGCACCTCCCGATCGAGAGCGGGACCGTGGACGGCATCGCGTCGGACTGCGTGGTCAACCTCTCCCCGGACAAGGCCCAGGTGTTCCGCGAGGCGTACCGCGTGCTCAAGCCCGGCGGCCGCATCGTTGTTTCCGACGTGGTCGCGGACCGCGACCTTCCCCCGGGGACGCGTCGGGACGCGGAGCGGTGGGCCGCGTGCGAGGCCGGCGCGGTGACCGCGGCCGCGTACGTCGCGCTCCTGCGCGAGGCCGGGTTCGAGACGGTCGAGGCCGAGACGGCGGGTTCGTACCGGGAGGGTCTCTCCCGTGCCGTCGTGCGGGGCGTGAAGCCCGCGCGGCGTGGGTGAACTCAGGGAAAACCGGCAACAGACCTATATACAGCCCCGCCGTCGGAGGCCTTCGGTTAGCTCCGAGGGAACTCCATGGCGGTCGAAGCAGTCCCTGAGAACGGATCCAACGGGGTCGCGGCCCCGAAGGACGACCGGATCGTCGTCGCACGCAAGCTGACGAAGATCTACGACAGCGGCGAGATCGAGGTCCGCGCCCTCCGCGGTGTCAACCTGGACGTCCGCAAGGGAGAGATGGTCGCCGTCATGGGCCCCTCGGGTTGCGGCAAGACGACCCTCCTCAATTGCCTGTCCGGGATCGACGAGTTCAACGGCGGCGAGGTCTGGATCGCGGGGCACCGCCTCTCCAAGATGAACGACAACGAGAAGACGGACTTCCGCGCCCTGAAGATGGGCTTCATCTTCCAGAACTACAACCTCCTCCCGGTCCTGAAGTCCGTGGAGAACGTGGAACTCCCGCTCCTGGTCCGCGGCGACGATCCGAAGGAATCCCGTCGGCGGGCCATCGCAGCCCTCGAGGCCGTTGGCCTCCATGAGGAGGCCAACAAGAAGCCCGCGGAACTCAGCGGAGGGCAGCAGCAGCGCGTGTCCATCGCCCGCGCCTCGTGAACGAGCCCGACATCGTGTTCGGGGACGAGCCCACGGGTAACCTGGACTCGGAGACCACCCACGAGGTCCTCGACGTGATGAAGCGCCTCCACAAGGAGAAGGGGCTCACCTTCATCATCGTGACCCATGACTCCACGGTCGGCAACTCCACGGAGCGGGTTATCCTCATGCGGAACGGCCAGATCCTGAAGTCCTACAAGCCCGCGGGCATGTGAGCCCCATGGCGCTGGATCAGGGACTCGTCCTGATGGCCCTCGTCGGGCTCGT
>DUJI01000095.1 GCA_013329855.1 Thermoplasmata archaeon
CTCCCCCACGTTGGGGCAGTGGGCCTCCTCGCACACCGTGTGGAGGTCCAGGCCCCGCAGCAGGCCCTTCAGGTGGCCGTAGCGGTCCCCGGAGGGTGCGCGCACCCGGAGCCACTCGGGCTTCCTCTCCGCCAGCATCAGACCCACGCAAGCACCGGGGGCTTATTAGCTCTCCCGGTTCGGCGTTCGATGCGGCGTCATCCGAAGCGGAACCCGACCCCGTAGGATCCGCGCGGGTAGGACCAGCGGATGGCGCCCTTCCCCATATGCTTGCATACGACCGCGCACGCGCCGAGCTCGACGCAGCCTTCCGTGTTGTACACGAGCTCGCCCTTCTCGAGGCGATAGACCTTGGTCGGGCAGACGTAGAGGCAGGGCTTGCCCTCGCACGTCCGGCACACCTGGGTGTCCACCGTGATGAAGGGCTCCTCGTCGAACTCGAACTTGTCCAGGCCCACGCGGTCGTCCGCGGTGAGGACCTTGGAGGCGTCGGGCTTGGGAGGCTCCGGCATGGGCTCCGCCCGCGGAAGCGGGGGCGGGGTAATAAAGGGTTGGACGGGGACGGCCGCGGGCCGCCCCGGACGTTCTCATGCGTGGGAACGGCGACCAAAGCTACTAGAGGCGGCAGGCGCGCTCGCCGGGAGCCGCAGCCATGTCGCCCAATCCGAAGACGCCTGCCTCTCCCCTTGATTTGGATACGGTGGGGAAGGAAGATCCCTCGCGGTCCCTCTTCGCGAACGTCGACATGGACCCCAAGGGAGGCGCCTTCCGGCTCCTCCAGCAGCGGCTCCTCATCGTCCGCCCCGAGGCCCTCGTGGATCTCCAGAAGCACCTGGAGGAAACGATCGGCCTGTCCTCGAAAGGGTTCCTGTACCTGGCCGGGGAGAAAAGCGCGAGCGAAGGGCACGATGTCTTCGCCTCCCTGGCGCCCGCCCCGGCCGAATCCCTCGCTCCGCTGGACGCCCTGCGGAAGCGGATTGGGGCCATGTCCCTCCTCGGCTGGGGCCGCCTGGATGTCGTCGCGGAGGATCCCTCGGCCCGCCGCTTCCTCGTGAGCCTGGAGGACAGCCCGATCGCCGAGGCGTACGGGGACTCCAAGCGGCCCGTGTGCCATCTCCTCGCCGGCTGGATCGCAGGCACGGCGCAGACCGTGCTCGCGGAGGATCTCCTGTGCGAGGAGGTCGCCTGCCGCGCGCAGGGCAGGCCGCGGTGCGAGTTCCGCCTTCGGCCGACCCCCTACGCCTGACCGTCTGTCACAAAGGCTTTTACTCCCTCCGCTTTTCCGCTTCGGGTCACGGTACGATGGCGGAGCGTTTTGATGCAATCGTCGTCGGTGCCGGCCCCGCGGGTTCCGCCGCGGCGCTCACACTGGCCCGGAAGAAGTTTTCCGTCCTCCTCGTGGAGCGCGGCCGTGCGCCGGGCGCGAAGAACATGTTCGGCGGCCGCATCTACGCCTGGCCCCTGTTCGACCTGGTGCCCGATTGGGCCAAGGACTGCCCCGTGGAGCGGCTGGTGACCCAGGAGCGGATGGCGTTCCTCACGGAGAACGCGGCCCTCGGGATCACCTTCGACTCGCCCAACCTCGCGGAGGGGAAGGCGGCCAGCTTCACCGCGCTCCGTCCCAGGTTCGACGCCTGGCTGGCCAAGAAGGCCGAGGAGGCGGGGGCCATGCTGATCACGGGCATCCGCGTGGACGACCTCTGGCGGGAAGGAGGCCGCGTGAAGGGCGTGACGGTCGGCGCGGACGACCGAGTGGCCGCCGACGTGGTCGTCATCGCGGAAGGCGCGACGTCCACCCTCGTGAAGAAGGCAGGGCTCAAGGCCGACCTCGAGCCGCGCGAGGTGAGCGTGGGCGTCAAGGAGACCATCGAGCTCCCCGCGGAGACCATCCAGGAGCGTTTCTCCCTCGGGGAAAAGGAGGGCGCCGCGTTCGTCTACGCGGGCTACGCGTCCCTGGGCCTCCGGGGCGGGGGCTTCCTCTACACGAACAAGGCGTCCCTCTCCCTGGGGCTCGTCGTCTCGTCCGAGGACCTGGCACGGAAGAAGCTCGAGGTCCAGGACGTCCAGACCAAGTTCCGCCTGCATCCCGCGGTCCAGAAGCTCGTGAAGGGCGGCAAGCTCGTCGAGTACAGCGCCCATCTGGTCCCCGAGCTCGGCCGACGGATGATGCCGCAGCTCGCCGGCGAGGGCGTCCTCGTCGCAGGCGACAGCGCGGGCTTCCTGATCAACAACGGGTACACGTTCCGCGGCGTGGACCTGGCCATGGCCTCGGGCATGGCCGCGGGCGACGCCGTGGAGGCGGCGCGCGCGGCGGGCGGGATGACCGCCGCGAACCTGGCGGCCTACGAGGGATTCCTTCGGGCGCGCAACGTCCTCACGGACCTGGAGGCCTTCTCGCGCACGCCGCTCTTCCTGAAGAACGAGCGCCTCTTCGACGTGTATCCTCGGCTCGTGATCGACCTGGCGGAGCGGATCTATCGCGTGGACGGGACCGCGCGGGACCGGCTCGTGGACGCCGTCCTCAAGGAGGCCAACGCCTCGGGGGTCTCCAAACTCACCCTCATGATGGACCTTCTCAAGGGAGCGCGATCCATGTGAGCGAAGCCAACCGCAAGCAGGGACCGCGGATGGTCGTCTGCATCAAGCAGGTGCCCAAGGCCCAGGAGCTCCAGGTCGACCCCGTGACCAAGACGCTGAAGCGGGTCGGCGTGCCCAGCGAGATCAACCCGCCGGACCAGAAC
>DUJI01000227.1 GCA_013329855.1 Thermoplasmata archaeon
ACCATGGGATCGCCCGCCACGAGGAACGCCACCCGGTGGTCTTTCGCCGCATCGAGCACGTCCTTCCCGCCCTCCACCTGCTCCCTCGAAAGACGACGGACTGTCCGGCCCAGGAGACTTTCAATCGCCGCTGCCTTCGTGCCCAGCAAGGCCGACGTGTAGAACTCCGCGAACACGACATCCGCGGCGCGGGCCTCCTCGAGGCCGCGGAGGGTGATCCCTCTCTCGTCGTGCAGGCCGAGGCCGATGAAGATCAGCTCACCCATCCCGCGGCCGAACCGCCCGCGGGTCCATGAACCTTGGCCTCGGACGGCTTCGAAAGTTCTTCAACCGCCCCGCCCATGGCCGGCCCGTGCGATCCTGGTGCGTCGTCGTGCCTCGCGAGAGGGGCGAGGAGGTCCGACGTCGACTCAAGGAGCGCAACGTGCTGGAGAGGCACCTCAAGGTGGCGGAGGAAGCGGGCCACCTGTTCATCCCGACCCCGGAGCGAGTCGACGTGGGATGGCCCGCCACGGAGCGCGAGTTCGAAGAGGCCTTCTCCCCCATCCGCAGCTACAAGGACGTCGTCCGCGTGCCCGAGGAGCTTCGTCCGCAGCTCCCCTCCTCCTTCGACGTCGTGGGAGACATCGCGGTGCTCAAGATCCCCGGGCCCCTGGTCCCCCATCGCGCGGAGATCGGCCGGGCCATCCTGGCCTGGAACCGCACCCTGCGGGTCGTCGCCCAGGACCGCGGGGTCGCCGGGGAGTTCCGCGTCCGGGACGTTGAGATCATCGCCGGAGACCGCCGCACGACGACGGTCTGCACGGAGTTCGGCCTGCGGTACCATGTGGACGTGGCCCGGGCCTACTTCAGCCCCCGCCTGGGCAGCGAGCGGTTGCGGATCGCGGGCCAGGTGCGACCGGGGGAGACCGTGGCCGACCCGTTCGCCGGCGTGGGCCCCTACGCCATCCTGATCGCGAAGCGACGCCGGCCCGCGCGGGTCATCGCCGCGGACGCCAACCCGGTCGCGGTGGACCTCCTGCGCCGCAACACGGCCGCGAACCGGGCGGACCACGTCGAGGTGCGGGAAGGGGACGCTCGCGTCATCCTGAAGGAGACCGCGCCGCTGGACCGGATCATCTTGGACCTCCCCCACTCCGCCATGGAGTTCCTCCCCGACGCCCTCGCCGCCCTCCGGCCACAGGGCGTCCTCCACGTCTACGGTATCTTGGAGGACGCGGACCGCGAAGAGCGGGTCCAAGCCATCCGGAATGCGGTCCGGGACTCCGGTCGGAGCGTGAAGGGGATCCATCCGCACGTCGTGCGCGCGTACGCGCCGACCCAGCACCACGTGGCGTTCGACGTCACGGTCGGTCCAAGGTCACGCCGCGCTGGTTCTGCCAGGTCCCCGAGCGCTTCCCGTACGTCGCGGACGCGTCGGACTCGAGACGCAGGAAGACGATCTGGGCGAAGCGCTCGCCCAGGGGCAGCTCGAGGACGGCGTCGGAGGCGTTGAGGGCACCGAAGGTCAGGGTGCCTGAAAAGCCCGCGTCGATCATGCCGAACGACGCGAGGACGCCGCGGCGCGCCCAGGTGGTCCGGAGCCAGATCTGCGCCGCGATCCGGCGGCCCAGGGTCACCGTCTCCCGGGTGCTCACCGCGAAGCGCGTCATCGGAGGGATCCGAGCGACGCCCTCCCGGACCCGCAGATCCTTCGACGGAATGGCCACCTCCTCGACGCTCACGTCGTAGCCGTTCGGCGTCAGGTGGGCCTCGACGAACGGCTCGAGGACCAGCTCGCCCGCCGCCCGGGCGCGCACGATGTCCGCGTCGGACAGGACCGCCACGGCGCGCGGTATCCGGCGGACGTGTTAAAGCCTTTCAGACGAACCGTGATGAATAGAGAGGCCGAATACAGTCCCAAGCGTACTTACCCAACGCATTAGGACGTGGGACCCTCCAATGGGAGTGGAGAGCAGAGGGTGTCCTCG
This sequence comes from Thermoplasmata archaeon, assembly GCA_013329855.1. Classification (GTDB taxonomy): domain Archaea; phylum Thermoplasmatota; class Thermoplasmata; order RBG-16-68-12; family RBG-16-68-12; genus RBG-16-68-12; species RBG-16-68-12 sp8695u. The sequence continues at coordinate 1,971 of DUJI01000227.1, forward strand.
GTCATCGTGGAGAAGCCCATCGACCCGCGTACCTGTGGGCACGAGGAGATCGAACAACTCGGCCATGATCGCGGAGCCGTGTTCCTCCGTTGTGCCACCTGCGGGAGCATCGTGATCAGCCACGGCGCCCACCGCTGGATCATCCGCCCCACGGACGATTCCGGGCCGCTCCCGTTCTGAGCCATTCTACAGCCGCCGCACGGCCGGAGGGACCTCGTCGAGCCGAGAGACCTCTGCATCGGCACGTTCCGCGTCGGACCGGGGTTCCTGGATCCGGTAGGCGGAGCATCGAAGACGGACGGTCCGCATGCCGACCGCCTTGGCGGGAACCACGTCGTTGTCGATCCGGTCCCCGACCATCACAGCCTCCCCGGGCGGGCAGCCGGCACGTTCCAGCGCCACGCGGTAGAGCGCGGGATCGGGCTTCGCCCGCCGGACCTCGTCCGAGAGGAGCACGAGTTCCGCACGCGCGGCGACGCCCGTGGCCTCCAGGTGGGACCGGACCGTCGCGGGTTGGTTGGCTAGGATGCCGACGTGGTGGTCCCGCCGCAAGTCATCGAGGACCTCCAGCGCCCCGGGGAGGAGCGGCTGGAGTTCGCCCGCGCGGTCGCGTGTGCGGCGCGAGACCTCGTGGAGGACGGAGCTCGCCTCGCCCTCGTCGGGGACCTGCTCCTGGACGAACGCGCGGGTGTACGCGGACACGTGGTCCCGAATGAGCACCTCGAGCCGGGACCGGAGCACGTCCAGGGGCACGGGATGCCCCCGTTGGCCGAGCACGTCCGCATAGGTCCGGCATAGGAAGTCGTGCCAGGGCGCCTCGTCCCACAGGGTGCCGCCCAGGTCGACGAAGACCCAGGAGACCATGGAGAGGGGCAGGACCCGTCGGCGGAAAAGCCTGCGGGAACGTACGGAACCTTTTAGGCCGGTGGCAGGGATGACGGACGCGGGGTTCGCATGGCGGATGCGGCAAGCGTGTGGGCACGCCGGTTCATCTGGACCGCCCTGATCCAGGGCACGATCATGTTCGGCCTCACGATGGTCCTCCTCGTCGTCGACATCGTCGCGTTCGTGTCGCCTAGCTCGGGCATCACGTCCCCCGAGTCCGTGATCGCCACGGGGTCCGCGGGCACGTGGTTCACGATCGGCTACCTCGGGTATCTCATCGTGCCCGTGGTCGGGACGGGACTGAGCGCCCTGTTCTACCACTACGTCGAGGTGGTCATGGGCCGGCCGTACAAGGGCGGCCTGAACACGCTCGCATGGGCCCACCTGATCCTCGGGAACATCGCGATCGGCGTCGCCCTCGCCCTCCTCATGTACGGCGGGTACTTCGGCGGCGCCGCCATGGTGCCCGTGGACCTGGGGGGAGGCGGCCAGAGCGCGGAGTGGGTCCACGCCAACATCCTGGGTGCACTCACGCCCCCCATCTCGACCTTGTTCCTCGTCGGTGCCCTGGGGCCGCTCCTCGGCGGCATCGGGTACGTCCGCGCGTTCCTGGCAAAGGCACCGGAGGCGGCGTCCGTCCCGAAGGTTTAAGGAAACCCTCCCATTCAGCGAGGGAAGAGGCCTGCCCATGGACTTCCGGCTCACGGACGAGCAGAAGCTGGTCCAAGCGACCGCGAGGGACTTCGTCGATCGCGAGATCCTCCCCCACAACCGGGAGTGGGAGGAGAAGGGCGAGATCCCCCGCTCCCTCTACGGCAAGATGGCGGAGCTCGGGTTCCTCGGGGCGCCTGTGCCGGAGACGTACGGCGGCGCGGGGATGGACTACGTGTCGTTCATGCTCCTCGTGGAGGAGATCAGCCGCGGCTCCTCGTCCGTGCGGACCACCGTGAGCGTGCAGACGTCCCTGTCCGAGACGTCCCTCATGTGGTTCGCGAACGAGGACCAGAAGCAGAAGTGGCTCGTCCCGCTGGCCAAGGGAGAGAAGCTGGGCGCGTGGGCCCTCACGGAGCCGGAGGCGGGGAGCGATGCCGCGAACCTCTCCACGACGTACCGCGAGGAAGGCGACGCGTACGTCCTGAACGGCCAGAAGCGGTTCATCTCCAACGGCAGCATCGCGGACTACGTCCAGGTGTATGCGCGGAAGCCCGGATCGAGGCGGCACGAGGGCCTGAGCCTCTTCCTGGTCCCCCAGGGGACGCCGGGGTTCACGGCCCCTCACGTCGAGTCGAAGAGCAAGTTGGGTCTCCGGGCCAGTCCCACGGCGGATCTGGCGTTCGAGGACTGCCGCATACCCAAGGAGAACCTCATCGGCACGGAGGGGAACGGCTGGGAGCAAGCCATGAAGACCCTGAACAGCGGACGCATCGGGATCGCCGCGGGCGCGGTCGGTGTGGCCCGGGCCGCCCTGGAGGCCGCCGTGAAGTACGTGAAGGAGAGGAAGGCGTTCGGCCGACCCATCGGGGACTTCCAGCTCGTCCGCGAGATGATCGCGCAGTCCGCCGTGGAGATCGATGCCGCGCGGCTGCTCACCCTCCGCGCGGCCCACCTGCGGGACCTCAGCCAGGACAACACCCTGGAGGTCTCCATGGCCAAGCTCTTCGGCGCGCAGATGGCGCAGCGCGTGACGGACTGGGCCATCCAGGTGCACGGCGGCTACGGGTTCAGCGGGGAGTTCGACGTGGAGCGGCTGTTCCGCGACGCACGCATCCTCGGCCTGTACGAAGGCACCAACGAGATCCAGAAGCTGGTCATCGCGGAGCGGATCCTGGGGCCCTCGTCCAAGAGGTGACCCGCCCGGCGCAAGGTTCAAACCGCCGCGGGACTTCGCCCGGACCGTGCCGCCGGCGGCCGACGCCACCTGCATCTTCTGCCAGATCGTCCGGCGAGAACTGCCCGCGAGCGTCTTGGCCGAGGACGACCGCACGATGGCGCTCCTGGACATCCGGCCCATCAACCCGGGCCACTTCCTCGTGATCCCGAAGGCTCACGCGGCCTGCCTCACCGACCTCCCGGCGGGCGAAGGCGCCCGGATCTTCGAGATGGCCCGCGCGCTCACCCCCGCCCTATACAAAAGCGGCGTGAAGTGTGAGGGCGTGAACTTCCACCTCGCGGACGGCGGGGTGGCCGGACAGGAGATTCTCCACGTCCACCTGCACGTGTACCCGCGCTACGCGGGCGACGGGGTCGGTCTGCGGATGGGGCCGCGCTACGGAACGACGCCCAAGCGCGAGGAACTCGACCGGCTGGCCGCGGCCATCCGCGCCGCGAGGAATCAGGCCTGAGCCAGCCGCCGGCCGATCTCCGCGAGCTGGTCCGCGGCCAGGGACTTGGCGGGCGGGGGGAAGAGGCTCACCTTCTCCTTGCGAAAGTGGTCCCAGAGGAACTGGATGGTGAAGATGCCGTGGCGGTTCAGCTCCTGGATCGCGGGCCACGGGTCCCTCGTCGCATCGAGCTGGGACCGCGCCTCCTTGAACTTCGCGATCTCCCGGCGGATCTCCTCGTGCTCGTACGCGACCACGTTGACGAGCGTGCCGAAGCGGCCGATGGAGGCCTCCATGGGCGGCAGGACGATCGCGTCCTCGCGGGCGAAGTGCGGGAGGACGTCCTCCTCGAAGAAACGGATGGACTCGTCGAGCAGCTCGAGATTCGCCTCGTTCGCCTCACGGGTGTTCATCATCTCGTCGAGGACCGCCTCGAGCTCGTTCAGCTTCTCCAGGAACTCCTCGTGGTCGTCCAGCAGGGGCTGGAACGGGTCCGGGGACGCGGCCATCGGGCAATGCCAACCGCGCCCGGCGTAAAAGCCTGTCCGCTCACGGCGCGAACCGCGCGGGCGTGCGCGGGAACGGGACCGCGTCCCGGATGTGGTCGAGCCTGCAAATCCACTGGATGAGCCGCTCCATCCCCATCCCGAATCCCGCGTGCTGGACGCTGCCGTAGCGGCGGGAATCGAGGTACCAGTCGTAGGACTTCGGGTCCTCGCCCTGCTCCACGAGGGACTTCTTGATCACCTCGAGGTCCGTCTCACGCTCGCTGCCGCCGACGACCTCGCCGACGCCGTCGCCCGCGATGACGTCGAAGCCCAGGACCAGCTCGGGGTCTTTCGGGTCCTTCGCCTTGTAGAAGGCCTGGGACACGCGCGGGTAGTGCGTCACGACGACGGGCTTCGTCTTGCCCTCCGTGAGGGCGCGTTCCTCGAGCGTGCGGAGGTCCTTCCCCCACTCGAGCTCCATCCCCTTCGCCTTGAGCCGCTTCAGCGCCTCGTCGTACGTGATGCGCTCGAACGGGGGCTTGACCGCTTTCAGGAACTCGGGCGTGCGCCCCACGGCGACCACGTCGTCCGGGTGCTCTTCCGCGACGACCTGGCAGGCGTGGGAGATGACGCCCTCCGCGTGCTTGAGGACCTCGTCCATGCCGACCCAGGCCTGCTCCATCTCCGCGTGCCAGTACTCCGTCAGATGACGCGTGGTCCGGGACTTCTCCGCGCGGAACGACGGCCCGACGTAGTAGATCTTCTCCATGGCCAGGACGAGCGCTTCCGCGTAGAGCTGCCAGGACTGGGTGAGATACGCCTTCTTTCCGAAGTAATCGAGCTCGAAGAGCGTGGATCCGCCCTCGCTCCCCGCGGGGGTGATCATGGGCGGGGAGACCTCCCAGAACCCCCGGCCGCGGAAGTACTCGTGGACCGCCCTGAACGTACTGTCCCGGATCCGGAACATGGTCGTCATCTTCTGGGAGCGGACCCAGAGGTGACGCACGTCGAGGAGGAACTCTTCGCTCTGGTCCTCCTGGATGGGATACTTCTCGGCGAAGTGGACGACGTGGAAGTCGGACGCGCGGACCTCGACCCCGCCGGGGGCGCGCTTGTCCGCGACCACGGAGCCCTTCACGATGACGGACGACTCGATGAGGGCCTTCTCGGCCGCGGCGAAGGCCTCCGGCGGCACCTTGTCCCTCGCGATGGTGGTCTGGATGACGCCCGTGGCGTCCCGCAGGACGACGAAGGCCTTGCCGCCCATCGTGCGCGTGCGGTAGATCCAGCCTCGCAGCTCGACCGAAGCACCCGTGTGCTTGCCGTGCAGGATCTCCGCGATGGCCACCATGGCCCTCGGCCATTCCGGTCGCTCTAGATTACCCTTTCGCGCTCGGAGGCGAGCCCCACGCGTTCGCGCGCGGGCCGAGCGGCAAACGACGCGGCCGACGCCCGAGGGAAAAGGACATGAACCATCCGTGCGGTAAATCCTCCCCTTGCTGCGCGCCGCGACCCCTGCTGACCTAGAGGGCATCTACCGCATCGAGATCGCGTGCTTCAAGCAGCGTCGGTTCCGCCGTGACCACGTGGACTGGATCCTCCGCAACAATCGCGCGCTGACCCTGGTGGCGGATGCCGGCGGGCACTTCGACGGCGCCATCATGCTCCTCTTCGAGGGACAGGTCTGCCGGGTCCTGTCCGTGGCGACCATGCCCGAGGCGCGCCGGCACGGCCTCGGGACCGAGATGATGAAGGCCGCGGAGACGGAAGCCCGACGGCGCGGCTGCGCCCAGGTCCGCCTGGAAGTGAGTACTCGCAACTACGGCGCGATCGAGTTCTACCGCCGACTCGGGTACAAGACGGACGGCGTGCTGTACGGATACTATTCCTGGGGGGAGGACGCCTACAGCATGGTCTACGGGACTGGAGCAATCCGCGAGGAGACGTCCGCCGGAAGCCCAATCGATAATAAATAAACCGGAATAAATATAATTCGAGTGCGTGGAGACGGTTCGAGGGTTCGCTCGTTCTGCAAACGCTTAAGCCGAGGGGGACGATGTGCCGCGTTCGCAGACCACCATGTTGCCGGTTCCCACCAAGTTCTTCGTCACATCCGGGAGGGCCGTGTCCAAGGTCTCCGACCTGAACGCCTTCGATGAGGCCCTCCTGAATGCGGGCCTGTCCGAGCAGAACATCGTCTCCGTGTCCTCCGTCCTCCCCGTGGGCACCCGGCAGGTGCGGAAGCGCGAGCTGCCCATGGGGGCCATCACGTTCTGCGTGCTCGCTCAGCAGCGCGGGGGCGAGGGCGAGACAATCTCCGCAGGCATCGCGTACGGCTTCCGCGACGACGGCCTGGGCGGCTACGTGGCCGAGGGGCACATGCACGGCACGAAGAAGTCCCTCCAGGAAGTCCTCGAGTGGAAGATGGGCGAGATGGCCAAGATGCGGGGCATCAAGTTCCGCCGCCTCGAGTACAAGATCGAGGAGCTCAGCACGCCCATGGACCACTACGGCGCCTGCCTCGCCGCCGTCGTCTTCATGATCTGAGCCCATGTACGGCGTCGTCGTCTGCCCCCGGTGCAAGCGGGCGAAGGGCGTCGACCTGAAGCAGAAGACCACGGCATGCTCGTGCGGCTTCGAGATCCGGGTCGTCCCCGCCCGGGTACGGGCTCGGGCGTCCACCCCACGGGAGCTCGCGCCGCTGGTCGGACAGGTCAACGCGGAGCTGGCGGGGGGCGCCCAGGTGGTCGCCAAAGCCTTGGCCCCTCCGAAGAAGGCCAGACCCCGCGACGTCCACGCCCGCGTGATCGCGGCCGTCCCTAAGGAAGGGGACCGCGCCTCCAAGATCCGCGCCGCGGCGCGCGAGCTCACGAACGAGCTGGAGGTCTTCACGAAGGACGATTGGATCCGGGTGCTCGAGGGACTCGCCATCCCGGACCCCGAGGGCGCCCTGGCCGTCCTCCTGGACGCCAACGCGGTGTTCGAGCCCCGGGCGGGGTTCTACCGCGCGGTGGACCTCACTCCTTGACGCCGCGGGCGCGCCGCTTCTCCCGCCGCATCTCCCGCTGGACCTCCTCGGGGAGCGTGGCGGGCAGGACCGTCGTGTACACGTAGTGATAGACGAGCAGGGCGAAGGCGAGCGCCGTGGCCAGCGTGACGAACACGAGCACGTCCGGGACGTACGGCCCCGCGGCAAGGAACACGAACAGGAGCGCACCATGGGCGTACCGGATTCCGACGGCCTTCGCGAAGGACCGCCAGAGGTCGCCGCGAGACGCGCCGAAGCCGATGAGCGCCCCCGTGTCCGCGTTGATGACGGCCAGGTTGACCGAGTACAGCACGAGGACCATGAAGCCGACCACTTGGTAGAGCTGGGGCAGGGCGGTCCACACGACGGTGGCCACGACCGCGGTGGAGGAGGAGCCCACGCCGAGGGCCAGGCCGTAGAACGTCGTGTCGAACCGCTCGCGGTAGCCGCGGCGGTTCAGGTAGACGAACTTGAACAGCTCCTCCGTGAGCAGGATGGCGAGGAAGATGAGGATCGAGCTGACGAAGTCCACGCCGCCAATCAGCAGGCGGAGGTAGCTGACGAGGACCCCGAAGATCATCCCGACGGCGAAGCTGCCGAACAGCTTCCGGTCGTCGAATAGGCGGTACTGCGTGAAGGGGATGTCGAAGCGGCGGATGGACCACCAGAGGAACCCCAGGGCGGGCGCGATGCCCAGGATCAGGGCGACGCCGAAATTGATCTGGGTGACCGCCATGGAGTGCGGAACAAGACCCGGGAGCTACTTAAGCGGTCCCATGGACCGGTATCGCGCCTGAGACCCATAGGCGTGGTTTTATGGCCCGAGGGTCGGCATGGCCCGGACCGATGCCCGGGAAGACGGCCCGGGCCCTGTGTCCCGTCTGCCAGGAGCCGATGCCCCCGGACGAGACGGAGTGCGAGAACTGCGGGGCCTTCGTCATCGACGAGGCAGTCGTCCGCCTCTGCCGAGCCTTCGGCATCCCCCGGGAGAAGGCGCTCGCCCTGTTCGAGAAGGGCTTCCGCCACCCCACCCAGCTCAAGGACCGGAACGTGGACGACGTCCTCGAGCGCGGCGAGAACGGGCTCCTGTTCCTCTGCACGAACTGCGGCGGCTTCGTGGCCACGGGCGACCCCAAGTGTCCGCGGTGCGGCGCGGAGTTCGAGGCCGAGGAGGCCGAGCCGGCCGCGGAGAAGGACATCCTGGACATCGTCCTCTGCCCCATTTGCGGCGCGGACAACGATCCCTCGTGGAAGGAGTGCGAGATCTGCGGGGAGCCGCTGGGCGGGACCGAGGAGCCCCCTGGCGAGGCTCCCGCGACGCCGGCTTCCGCACCGGAATCGAGACCCATTGCGCGCCCTCCGGAAGCGGTGCCCGAGCCCCACGCCCTGGATCGGATCGATGACATTCTCGAGGAACTGGAGAAGCCCGTCGCGGCCAAGACGGGCCCCGCCGTGCGTCGCCGCCAGAGGATCCCCAAGGTTGCCAAGCCCCTCAGGACCCCGGAACGCCCTCCGCCCGTGCCAACGCCGCGATCGGAGTCCCCGAATTCCCCGAACCGCGCGCCCGTCGCCCCTCCTATGACATCGGCCCCGGTGAGGCCCACCCCGAGACGGACGATTCATCCCCTTCCGAAGCCCCTAGCCCCTTCGAAGCCTGCCGCCGCTCCCCAACCCGGACCCACCCGGGACCCGAAGAAAGACGCCCGGCCACCCGCGCGGCCGCCACCCGCCGTCCGCAGGACCCGACGGAAGGTCTGGAGTGCACCGCCCGCCGAGTTCACCGGCGGCATCACGGTGGCCGCCGCCGCGAGTCTGCTTCTCTCCCAGATCCTCTCCGAGGTGGCGATCGCCTGGGCCGTCGTCCTCGCCCTCCTCATCCTGGCCCTCTTCGTCCTCGTGGCGACCCTGTCGCAGCGGGAGATCCGGGTCGGAGGACTCGACGCGATGCTCCTCGCTGCGGGTGCCGGGCTGGGAGTGATCGCGCCCCTCGTCCCGAGCGGCGTGGCCTCCGTCGTCGCCGTCGGAGGCGCGGTGCCCTTGGCGTTGGCCACCCGGCGGATCCTGACGACCCGCGCGAGAGACCTCCTCGCCGTGGCCGCCGGGATCCCGCTCATGGCCTTCGGCGTGGCGGCGGCCAGCGGGTCCGCGTTCGCCTCGACCTCCGCTTGGATCCTGGGCGTCGTCGCGGTCATGCCTTGGCCCGCAGTTGTCGCCATGGTCGGGTTCCGCCAGCGGCACTCGTCCGTCGCGCTCCACCGCGAGCTGACCAAGGCGGAGCACCACCTGGAACGGGAGGACTACGCGGCCTCCGTGAAGGACTTCGACCGAGCCATCGCCGCGGGGGCCCAGGGCACCCCCGGGGCCGAGGTCCCCTGGTACGGCAAGGGCGCCAGCCTCATCCTCCTGGGCCGCTACGACGAGGCGCTGCGGGCCATCGACACGGCCCTGGACATGAACCCCCGCAACGAGGTCGCGTGGCTCAACAAGGGCAACGCCCTGTCGAAGATGGGGCGGCTCATCGACGCCCTCCGCTGCTTCAACGCAGCCCTCAAGGTCAACCCGCGGTACGAGGTCGCCTGGAACAACAAGGGGAACACCATGGCCCGTATGGGGCACTTCGAGGAGGCCCTCGCATGCTACGAGCGCGCCCTGGCGATCGACCCGGAGTACCGTGGCGCGTGGGTGAACAAGGGCTACGTCCTCACGAAGCTCGGCCGGTACGACGAGGCCACGTCGTGCGCGGACCGCGCCCTCCGCCTGAACGAGGGACCGCGGTCGAAGACCGCATGACGGCTTCGGTCTTCGACATGTGTTCCATTCCCTTAATAAGCCACGGAGGGCAACGGGTGAGACAGCCAACGACGGAGGTCACGTCGTGCAATCCATCGTGGACAAGGTGTCCCTCGACCGGCTGAAGGATCGCGAGCTCCAGGTGAGCTTCCTGTGCCCCTACTGCAAGTCGACGCGGATTTCCCTGGACGCGAGCCGCTCCATGGATTCCTGGAACGGCATCGACTGCCCCAAGTGCGACGCCCACATCCTTCTCGACAGCGTGAGCGTCGTGGTCATCAAGGACGCGTTGCCGCCCCGGGGCGCCTGATCACGCGGGTCCGGCCATGAGGGCCGCGAAGACCTTCGCGTCGGCGACCAGGTTGTCGACCTTGGCGTACTCGTTGACCGTGTGACCCGTCTCGTCCGTCGTGGACCAGACGACGCACGGGAAGCCTTCCTCCCGCAAGGGCCCCGCGACCGTGCCGCCCCCGATGCCCACGGGCTTCGCCCGTAGGTTGCGGACCCTCCGAAGGACCTCGAGCAGCTCCCGAACGATGGGCGCATCTGTCGCCGTGGGGGGACTCGATTCCTGGTTCGTGGCCTCTAGGACTACCTTGACACCGAAGGTCTGCGCGGTTTGGTCCGCCAGCGCCTGGACCGCAGCGACGACCTCCTTGGTCTTGTAGACGGGCAGGACGCGGCAGTCGAAGTAGAAGACGTCCTCGCCCGGAATCGTGTTCACGTTGGGGACGTTGGGCTCGTGCTTCGTCGGCTCGAACGTGGAGTTCCAGGGGCGGAACAGGGGGTCCGTGGCGCGGAACTTGCCCGGAAGGTTCGCGTCGATCGCGGTGGTCAGGAACGCCCCGGCGCGGTGGGCGTTGACCGCCTCGTTGGGCGTGCTCGCGTGGCCCTGCTTGCCCGTGACCGTGATCTTGAGCCAGAGGACGCTCTTCTCCGCGATCTCAACCTCGTCGCCCTCAGCCATGCCCCAATCCGGTACGACGAAGACGTCCTTGGGCTCGAACAGATCCTGCGTCAGGAGGTGCTTGGCACCGAACGTGCTGCCGGTCTCCTCATCGGAGACGAACGCGAAGCCGAGGGCGCGGCCAGGCTTCGTCTTGGACTTGAGGAGCGCCTGGTACGCCGAGAGGACGGAGACGAGGGCCTGTCCGTTGTCCTCCGTGCCGCGGCCGTATAGGCGGCCGTCGAAAACCTTGGGATCGAAGGGGTCGCACCGCCATCCCTTGGCCTCTCCCGGCGGGACAATGTCCATGTGGCAGAGGAACCACAGACGCGGCCCCTTACCGACTCGGGCCACGAGATTGGGTCGCTTGCCGCCGGGCAACCGTTTGTCCGGCGCGTCGAATCGCTCCACCTTGAGACCGAGATCTTTGATGAGATTCTGGACGAAGGCCGCCTTCTTGACTTCACCTTCGCCGCCGTTCGTCGGGCCGATGGCCGGAATACGGCACAGCTCCGTCAGGGTGGAGACCATGTTGTCCCGCATCTTGTTGATTCGGTCGAGGGTCTCGTCGATCCCCATCGAGGGCACTCATCGAGCGTCGCTCGATAAAGATTGCTCTGTACTACGCTCCACCGCTGAAGGATGCGGAGGGCTGCTTGAGGTCAAGCTCGTTCCCGTCCGGATCGACGAAGGCGCAGAGCCATTCGCCCCAGTCCATCTTCTGCGGCGCGGAGAGGAACCGGACGCCCTGCCGTCGCATCCGCTCGTAGTCGGCATGGATGTCGTCCGTGAGGAACGTGATGCCCGTCGGCCCCGGCTCGGTCTTGCCGCCAAGTTCGCACAGGTGGACGCGCGTGAGGGGTCGACGGGGACCGAGCTCGATCCAGTGTCCGGGGTTCTCCGGCGTCCCTTGGACCTTGGGGTCGGGATTCGGGGCTTCGGGTCCGATATATGCAACGGGGAGACCGAGGACGTCGCCGTACCAGGCAATGCTCTTCCGTCCGTCGGAGACTGCGACCGCCACAGTGTCAATCCCTTGGATGGGCAAGTGACCACCGGGGGGACAGTCGTCAAGGCGATATCTAAAGGGAGAGGCTCTACCGCTCCGCCGCCCCACGTCCGTACATCTTCGCGAACCACTCCATGACCTCGTGGTCCGAGATGCGGTCGACCTCCTCGTGGACCGCGAGCTCGTTCTCCTCCTGCCACGCGTCGACGATGCGCCGGGCCTCGGGCTCGCCTTCGAACTCCGTGATCACGAACTCCGTCTTCCGGCGGCGCGCCTTGAAAGCCGCAATCATCTCCGTGCCGTCGAAGACCACGTAGCAGTAGCCGGAGTGGAACTTGTCCACGATGGCCTGCCGCAGGTACAGGAAGAGGTTGTCCATCGGCGTGAGGACGAACTTCCGGCGGAAGGAGAAGTCCTCGACGCGGTCCACGTCCTCCTTCAGGATCCAGTGGACCGTGCGCTCGCCGCGGGCCAGGAAGCCTTTCGTCAGCCACCCCTCCCGCTCGAACTCCCGCAGGCGCTGCCGCGTCTCGCCCATGTTGAACTCGAAGCGCGTGTATGCGGCCAGGGATTCCGCGGACGTCACGCCTAGGCTCCGGATGATGCGGCGCAGGACATCCTTGCGGGCCTCCTCCCGGGAGATCTTGAGGTCCGGCACGCTTCGGTAGCGGTTGCTCGCGTCCCGCGTGACGTGGTTCCCCTGGTAGAGCTTCTTCAGGGCGTCCGTCGTGGACGGATAGCTGAGGTCGGAGAGGGCGAGGAGCCGCTGGCGGGAGATGGGGCCCTCCCCGGACACGATCTTGAGCACGTGCTTCTCGTCCTTCGAGAGCTTGGAGGCCTTCGCGGCCTTGTACAGCCTCAGGTCGTCCTCGAGCAGGTAGGACCAGTACTCCGGGATGGCCAAGCCTTTCGCGAGGAGACCTTGGCGGTGCAATCGCTCGAGCGGCAGGAAGTCCTTCACCCGGAGTCGTGCGGCGTAGTCTGAACGGAGTCCGCCGAGCGCCTTGGCGGCCGCCAGGACGTCCGGGAAGCGGCCCTCCTCGCTCAGCCCTTGCTTGTCGAACGCGTACGCGAGGAGAGCGTCCGGGTCGAAATCCCGTGGGACGATGGGGCCATGCGCCAGGAAGTCGCCCAGGCGGACGAAGCCCGCTTTGGTCCACGCGGAGAGATCCTCGGCCTCGGGGACATCCTTCCCGAGGAACCGCGTCACGCGGAGGACGTCAACGCCCCGCACGGCGTGGTAGTCCATGAACCGCTGGAGCGCGGCGACCGCGGGCGCCAGCATGTCCGGGGCCACGAGGTCCAGCTCGCGGACCTCGACGCAGCCGCTCATCTCCCAGATCTCCGCCATCCCAGCCAAGTCGCCGTCCTGAACCAGCGGGTAGAACCAGCCCTCCCCGTAGCGGCTGGCGACCTGGGCCCAGAGGGGCTGGGTCCAGGGGTCCATGAGGGAGAGGACGCGCATGGGGTCCTTGGAGCCGTTCGCCTCGGCGGCTCGGAGCGCAGGCAGCTCCTCCGTGAGCACGTACATCTCCGTCTCGCCCTTGCCCGCGATGAGCACGCGCGTGGCGACGCCCTGCTCCTCCAGGCGGTCCAGGAGGGCCTCCAGGTCGTCCCACTCGAAGCGCGCCCACTCCCGGATCCCGGAGAAGGGCACGGGCCCGTACGCGGCGAGGAAGGACCGCACGAGCTGCTCCATCGCGTCCGGGATGACCTCGTTCGGAGGGTCGAAGGCCATGTACAGGTTCCGCGCGCTCCAGCCATCTCCCTGGAACTTGCGGATCACGTAGACGTCGTAGTCGAGGTGGTCCAGGGCCTCCTTGACCTTTTCCTTGTCCTCGCGCACGCGGGAGACGATGCCGTAGAGGTCCACGCCGTCCGTGGAGCGGATCGCCTCTAGAACCCGCTTCTCCAAATCGTTCAGCGGGGTGCGCGGGAACGCGGACAGGAAAAGCCTAACATCCTTGGATCGGACGTACCGCACGCGGCCGTTGAGGAAGCGGCCCTCCAGGATGTCGCCCTTCTTGCGCCGCTCGAGCCATTCCGCGTAGTCGAACCCGGGTGCGTGGTTCCACAGGTCCAGGATCATCCCGACCTCGAGGAACCGGTCGAAGTAGCCGTCGATCGTCCGGATGTCCATGAACTGCTTCTTCAGGAGGTAGGCCTTGTATTTCTCCTCGTCGAAGACCTCCCGCGTCTCCCCCTTGCGCTGGAGGTGCTGGAGGTCGCGGGTCATCATGTACTGGAACTCCTTGTCCACGAGGAAGTGGCCCGAGGTGACCAAGCTCTCCTTCTCCAGGTCGCGGAGGGTCTCCTCGACCAAGTCGGGCTCGAGGCCCATGGCCACGGCGAGCTCCTGCGCAGACTGCGGTCCGTCCGCCTCCAGGCGCTTGGTCAGAAGGCGGTCCAGGGACTCCTCGAACTTCGCGCGCTCCACCTCCCGCGGCATGTACGTGGTCTCCTCGACGCCCTTGCGGCCGACGAGGTACGCGCGCTCGAGCTTACGCAGGGCCTCGTTCAGGTCGTCCTTCCCGAGCTTCGTGAGGCGCGCGAGCTCCTTGTGCGTGCGCGGCTTCTCCTGGATGAGCTGGAGGATCTTCTCCTCCGGGGGATGCAGGCGCGAGCGCTGCGCGTAGACCGCGGCGTACGTGGGCACCAGGTCCTTCGGGGCCCAGTGCACGCCCTGGGGCGTCCAGACGCTCTCCACGACGCCCTCCTCCATGAACGCGCCGGACCACTTGCGCACGTCCGGGAACGACGCCGTGGCGTGCTCGAGGACGTTGCGGCCTTTCTGCTGGAGCAGGTTCGCATCCCCGATGCGGTCGAGGAAGGGGAGGATGTCCTCCTTGCGCGCGATGCGCGGCAGCTTCTTCCGGAAGTACTCCTGAACCTCGGAGGGCTGGAACTGGATCGCGGTGATCTGGTCCGCGGGCATCACGCGCTCGAGGACCTTGCGGTGCAGTTCGCGGAGGAGGGCGGACCGGTCCTCCATGAGGACCAGGTCGGAGACGCCTTGGAGGACGACGTTGTGGGCGAACGGAGATGGAAGGCCGCTGAAGTCCGTCTCGTGCACGGCGATCTTCCCCACCTCGATGTCCCGGAGGATCTCCTTGGCGTGGCCCAGGTCCATGACCTCGTGGAGGATCTCCGCGTACGTCTCCTTGATCACGGGGAAGTCCTCGATCTCGTGGAGCCAGTCGAGGACCCGCTGCGACCGGAGCTGCTGGCGACCGATGGAGACCTCGCGGCCCATGTAGTTCCGGAGGACCATGAAGGACCGCGTGGCGCAGTGTCGGAAGCGCTGCTTGAACAGCTCCGTGTTCTTGATCGCCCTCCGCAGGATGTCCTCCAGGTTCTCGCTGGAGACGAGCTCGACGAGACCCGCGATCTCGATCCGCTTCGGGACCGTGAGCATGAAGTTGTCGTCCGTCACGCTCACGCGGACGTTCGTGTGCTGCCGCTCCGTGACCGCGAACGCGTACGCGCGGCTCAGGGCGTCGTTCACGCGGCGCCCGAAGGGGAAGTGGAAGACGAGGTTCCGGTTGCCCTTCTCGTCGATGAAGCCCTCGATGAGGACGCGGGTGTCCGTGGGAAGCTCGGGGATCAGGGCGCGCTGCTCCTGCGTGTAGGACACGAGGGAGTTCGCGGAGCCCTCGTCCACGCGGTACTCCTGCGCGAGCCACTCCCGCGCCGCAGGTTCACCGTCCTGGTCGAAGTTGGCCGCGAGGTCCCGCCGGAACTTCCCCACCTGCACGGAGAGATCGAAGGACCGCGGCAGCATCTCGCCGGTCCACGAGGGCACCGTGGGCCGACGGCCCGAGGCGTCCTTCACGTACACGGACGTGCCGCGGGCGCGGGCGAACTGGTACGTGCGGCCTCCGAGGACGAAGACGTCGCCCGGGCTCAGGTACTCCACGAACTTCTCGCTGAGCTCCCCGAGCGGCGTGCCCCGCTCGGAGTACACGTGGTACGTCCCCTCCTCGGGGATCGTGCCCACGTTTGTGTAGTAGATCATCCGGGTGCCTTTCTTCTTGCCGAAGCGGCCCTCGGCCTCGTCGAGCCAGATCTTCGCGAAGACCTTGATGTCCGGGTTGCGGGAGGAGAGGTAGTCCAGGACCGCGGAGAAGTCCTTCTTGGAGAGGTCATGGAAGGAGTAGGACCGCTTGACGACCTCGAACGCGTCGTCCGCGGCCCACCGCTGCTCCAGGGACATGGCCACGATGGCCTGGGCGAGGACGTCCAGGGGATTGTGGGGGATGTCCACGCGATCGATGCGGCCGTCGTACGCGGCCTTCGCGAGCGTCGCGCACTCCATGAGGTCCCACGGCTCGAAGGCGATCATGCGGCCCATGGCCGTCTCGCCGTACGCGTGGCCCGCGCGGCCGATCCGCTGCAGGCCCTTGGCCACGCTCTTGGGCGATCCGATCTGCACGACCAGGTCGATGTATCCGATGTCGATGCCCAGTTCGAG
>DUJI01000169.1 GCA_013329855.1 Thermoplasmata archaeon
GATGGCCACGAGGCCCCGGACGTCCTTGCCCTCCGCGTACGCGGCATAGAGCTGGTCGGAGACCTGCTTGTGGTCCTCCCGGGTGCGGCCCTTGCCGATCCCCGCGTCCATGAGGCGCGACAGGGAGGGAAGCGGGTCGATGGGCGGGTAGATGCCTTTGCGGTGCAGGTCTCGATTGACTGCGATCTGGCCCTCTGTGATGTATCCCGTCAGATCGGCGATCGGGTGCGTCCAGTCGTCGTCGGGGATGGAGGCGATGGGAATCTGCGTGATGCTCCCGGGCCGCCCGCGGATGCGGCCCGCGCGCTCGTAGAGCGTGGCCAAGTCTGTGTACATATAGCCGGGGTAGCCGCGGCGGCCGGGCACCTCTTCTCGCGCGGCCCCGATCTGCCGCAGCGCCTCCGCGTAGTTCGTCATGTCCGTGAGGATGACCAGGATGTGCATGCCCACCTCGTACGCCAGGTACTCCGCGGCGGTCAGGGCCATGCGCGGCGTGATCAGGCGCTCCACGGCGGGGTCGTCCGCCAGGTTCAGGAACAGGACCGCGCGCTTCAGGGCGCCCGTGCGCTCGAAGTCGTTCATGAACACGCGGGCCTCCTCGTGGGTGATGCCCATGGCGGCGAACACGACGCCGAAGGGCTCCTTGGACCCGAGCACCTTGGCCTGGCGCGCGATCTGCAGCGCGACCTCGTTGTGCGGCAGGCCCGCGCCGGAGAACAGCGGGAGCTTCTGGCCGCGGACCAGGGTGTTCAGTCCGTCGATCGTCGAGATCCCCGTCTGGATGAACTCGGCCGGGTGTTCGCGCGAGTAGGGGTTGATCGCGGACCCGCTGATGTCCACGCGCTTCTCCGGGAGGATGGGCGGCCCGCCGTCCGCCGGCTCGCCGGAGCCGGTGAGGACGCGGCCCAGCATCTCCCGGGACACGGAGAGCTTGATCGTCTCCCCGAGGAACTTCACGCTCGCCTGGCGGTCGATTCCCGACGTGCCCTCGAAGACTTGCACGACGACGAGGTCCTTGGAGGAGTCCAGGACCTGGCCTCGTTTCCGCGTGCCGTCCGTGAGCCGGACCTCGACGAGCTCGTTGTAGCCCACGGGCTCCGTCTTCTCGACGAAGATCAGGGGTCCCGCGATCTCCGTAATCGTCCGGTACTCCTTGGCCATGTCACCGCGCCTCCAGCTTCTTGAAGTCGTCGTCCATCATCGCGAGGGTCTTGTCCAGCTCCGCGTCGAACTTCTCTTCGTACTTCACCCGCGTCAGGAGTTCGCGCGACTTGAGCGACCCGATGTCCTTCACCGGGACGTCCAGGGACACGGCCTTCCGTCCCAGGTCCGCATACCTCTTGATCGAGGAGATGAGCTTGAACTGCCGCTCGGGCGGGCAGAACGTGTCCACCGGGTGGTAGGCGTTCTGCTGGAGGAAGATCTCGCGGATCATCCGGGCGACCTCGAGGGTGAGTTGCTGCTCCGGCGGAAGCGCGTCCGCGCCGACCAGGCGCACGATCTCCTCGAGCTCCGCCTCTTCCTGGAGCGTCCGCTGGGTCCAGGACTTGAGTTTGGGCCAGTCCTCGTTGACCTTCGTGCGGAAGTAGTCCTCGAGCTGGTTGCCGTACAGGCTATACGACGTGAGCCAGTTGATCGCGGGGAAGTGGCGCCGGGCGCGGAGCGCGGTGTCCAAGGCCCAGAACACCTTGACGATGCGCAGCGTGCCCTGCGTGACGGGCTCGGAGAAGTCGCCGCCGCTCGGAGACACCGCGCCGACCACGGAGACGCTGCCTTCGAGGTCGCTCAACGTGGTCACGCGACCGGCTCGTTCGTAGAACTCGCTAAGCCGCGCGGACAAGTACGCCGGGAAGCCTTCCTCGCCGGGCATCTCCTCGAGGCGGCTCGAAATCTCTCGCATGGCCTCGGCCCACCGGGACGTGGAGTCGGCCATGAGCGCGACGTTGTAGCCCATGTCGCGGTAGTACTCGGCCAGGGTCATCCCCGTGTACACGGACGCCTCCCGCGCGGCCACGGGCATGTTGCTCGTGTTCGCGATGAGGGCCATGCGGTCCATGAGGGGCGCCCCCGTGTACGGGTCCTCGAGTTTGGGGAACGTCGTGAGCACTTCGGTCATCTCGTTGCCGCGCTCGCCGCAGCCGATGTAGATGACGACCTGGGCATCGCACCACTTGGAGAGCTGCTGCTCCGAGACCGTGTTGTGGAGGATCATCGGGAGCTCGCCGCCGACGAAGTTGTGCGTGTCGTCAACCGTCAGGTCATACACGTTCGCCCGTTCAGTCCACGTTTCGACCGCGACAACGACATCGGCGATGACGCCGCACCCAATGCAATCACCCCCTTGGATTTCTATGAGAGCCTGCACCCTTGCCCCATCGGGAATACCGCGAGCGACATTGGCCCGTGCAGGGACTTCCTTGGGCACCAGCAGAGATTCACCGGCTCTGAGTTCCGCTGCCGGGATCTCCTCAATCGCCCCCTCATAAATCCGATAGAGCCTGTGCACGGGCGTCAGTCGAACACGACGCCCACTTCGGAGCCTCACCTCCGTCAGGTACCGTGTCCTTCCGCGGTAAATCGCTGACGCAGAACCCTCTCGAATCGTCTCACCGTCGAACGTCCAGACGCGAAGGGGCTGTCGGAGGAAGACAAACCGCTCCGGGCCTTCGTCTGGGGAATCGCCGCGAGCTTGTTGGTAGAGTTCCTCAATCGGGACTGTCCGTCCATCGGCGAGATAGACCGGCGTGCTGCCCACCACGCATTTCCCCGTCCCGAATCCGCCGGGAATGGCCGCGGTCCCGCCCTTCGCGATGGGGAACAGGAAGTCCATGACCCGCTGCCCCGTGATCAGTGGCACCGTCGGCATGAGACGGTCCTTTGCGGGACGCGGTCGTCGCACGGGCCACTCCTGCATCATCTGGATCTTGCGGCCGTCGCTCAGCTCGCCGACCGTCTCGTCCACCTTCATCCTTCCCGAGCGCACGAGGGCGACCTTCCCCGACAGGTCCGGAGGCATCATGACCCGGTGCTCCACGTTCTTCGCTTCCTGGACGGTGCCGAGCGTCTGCCCACCATGGACCCCATCGCCCTCCTTGACCGAGGGCTTGAAGTCCCAGAGCTTCTCGCGGCTCAGGCCGGGCGCGCGCACCCCGCGCAGGACGAAATCGCCCATGGTCTTCTGGAGGACGGGCAGGGGTCGCTGGATGCCGTCGTAGATGTTCCCGAGCAGGCCGGGTCCCAGCTCGACCGTGAGGGGCTTCCCCGAGTCCACGACGGGCTCGCCCGGGCGGAGCCCCGCGGTCTCCTCGTACACCTGGATGACCGTCTTCTCGCCGCGGAGCTGGATGACCTCGCCCATGAGTCTCTCCGTGCCGACGTACATGACGTCGTACATCCGGGGCTGCAGGCCCGTCGCGGTCACGACCGGACCCGCGACGCGCAGGATCTCCCCCGTCCCCTTCCCGTGCTCCACCGTTGCGCTCATCGCCATATCGACACCTCACTTGAACAGATCAACGCCAATGGCCCGCTTCACCTTGGTTCGGAGGTCTTCGTCCTCCGTGGGTCCCACGCCGATCACCACGGGCCTCGCGACGGTCTCGAGCCGCCGCCGCATCGTGTGGCTCAGGGACTTCATGTCGGCCGTGTCCAGGACCAAGATGCCCACGTCGGGATCATCGAGGACCGCGCCGATGCTCCGCTCCAAGTCCTCCTTCGTGGCGGGGATCGCCTTGCGCACCCCGACCAGTTTGAAGCCCTGGACGAAGTCGGCCCGACCCACCGCGGCGATCTCCATGTCACACCACCAGGAGGTCCCGAATGACCTCCGTTGAAAGCCCGCTCTCCTTCCCGCGGGCGATGATTTGGATGTTCTGGACCTCGACCTCCTTGAGGACGATGTAGTCCAGGATCGGGAGGATGCTCAGGGGCTGCAGGTGCGCATACCGTGCCGCCTCGAGCAGATGCAGCTTCTGCACGCGGCGCATGAGGGCGCCGACGCCGGTCTCCTCCACCGTCTCGAGGGCTCCGGCAATCTCCTCGTAGAACGAGTACTCGGAGAGACGCTTCAGCAGGGCGGGCTTGTCCAGGGAGGCCATCTCATGAAGGCTCTCCAAGTCGAGCTCGTCCCCTCCCTCCAGGAAGACCTCGCGGGTGAACCTGGCCTTCGCGTCCCAGACTCGGAGGAGCGTCTTCAGGTTCACGATGTCAATCTCCCGCTTCACGAACTGCCGCATGAAGCGGTTGGCCTCCGTGGACGGAGGGATGGCGGCAAGCAGGTCCGCGTAGTACAGCCGGGACACGAGGTCCTCCCACTCGGCCCAGTTGCCCACGTCGGAGGGCTTCTTCCCGAGGGCCGCGAACGCCTTGGCATAGATCGTGCCCTCGAGGGCCTTGAACACACCGTCCAGGTTCGTCTCGTTGACCAGCTCGCGCAGGAAGTCCTCGCTGAAGCTGCCCGCGGGGACCAAGTCCTCGATGACTTCGTCGGCGGACGCTCCGTACACCTTGGAACGGACGATGGCCTTGATGTTCTCCAGGTCGTACCGGTCCAGGTACTGGCCCACCATGGTCCGCAGGTCTCCTTCGGAGAACTCGTAGATCTGGTTGTACGTCTTCGCCAGGTTCCGCGTGACCGCGGTCTCGATCAGGTCCACGCCGGAGTAGCGGGCACCCAGGGCGACCATCTCGGCCTTGTACTCCCGCTCTCCGAGGAACCGCGCGATCTCCGGCACCTCCATGAGGAGGAGCCGGTCGTACGTGTCCTTGGGCAGGAGCAGGGCGCGCTTCGCCTTGACCCGGGCCGTGACGTACGGGTAGTTCCCCGACTCCAGGGGGATGCGCTGCCGCACCCGGCGGTAGCGCGCCTTCGCCTGGTCGAGGAGCGACCCCTTCACGGCTTGGACTTCCGAGACGCCCATAGGATCTCCGCCACCTCCCGCACGCTGTCGTTCCACACGTCCCGCAGGATGGACTCGTACCGCAGGTCGACCCGCCGGCAACCGTCCGCGCTCTCGATGACGAGCCCTCCGGTCGCGTCGACGTGTCCTGCGTAGGCCTTCCCGACGAGGCCCTGGACCACGCCCTCGTCCCGCGGGTTCGAGTACACCTTGCCTCCGCTCCTCCACTCCGACTCGTTCGCCTTCAGGAGCAGCCGGAGGAACTCCGGATTCTCCTTGAGGCTTCCGAGCCGCTCGAGGGCGCGACGGTACACCTCATCCAGCTCCTCCTTCTGCGCCGCGAGGACGAGCTTCCTCGCCTCGAGCTCGGCCCGGGCGAGGTCCTGGACGCGCTTGCGTTCCGCGGTCTCCCGTGCACGGAGCTCGGCGTCCGCGAGGGCCTTGTCCGATTCCGCGCGGACCTCGGCCAGGGAGCGCTCTCGCTCCGCCTGGGCCTCCGCCAAGATCGTGTCGACCTCGGCCTTGCCCTTCGCCTGGATGGCCTGGATGACCGTGTCGAGGGTCAATCCCGACCCTTCCTGTTCAGCCGAGCGTGCCGAGCAGCAGGAACGCGATGACCAGGCCGAAAACGACGATCGTCTCGGGGATGACGACGAGCGGAAGAACCCGACCGAACAGTTCGGGCTTCTCCGCGAGGGCACCCACCGATGCCGCGCCGATCACTTTCTCGGCCCATGCCGTCGCCACTCCCGTCCCGAGGATGGTCAGGGCGGCGGCAATTGCCACCATGCCTTGCTGCGTGTCCGCAATGGGCATTTGCTCACACCTCCGTTGTCGTTCTCTCTCCAAAGGGCCGGAACAACGTCCCGGTGCCCTTGTAGAATTTCAGGAAGAATTCCACGTAGTTGAGACGGATGGATTGGATCGTCGCGGAGATCGCGTAGAGGAGGAACAGGACGATCTGCGCCAGGGCAAAGAAGACGAGCCCCACGATCAGGAAGACGAAGCTCGATCCGTTCATCCAGGGGATGATCATCCCGCCGAGGATGATCGAGTTCAGCGCGAAGGTCACGGCCTCCTCGGCCACCCCGATGCCCGCGAGACGCGCATAGGAGATCATGTTCGCGAGGAGTCCGAAGATCTCCATGATGTGCATCGCCCCCTCCGTGGCGAGCATGACGACCAGCCCCACGCCGAGCAGGATGAGGGCCGCCATCGGGATTGGGTTCGTCGCGCCGAACCCCACGCTGCTCATCGTGATCCCGCCATGCGGGAACCAGGCGAGAGGGCCGTTCCACAACGCGTACCCCAGAGGCACCCGTCCTTCGGGGTCCACGGGCCACCGGGCCGCGCGCACGAGAATGATGATGAACAGAGAGGTCAGGATCAGGAGCCAGGCCGCCTTGCCGACCGCATGCTTCACGTTGTGGCGGATTTCGTCGAAGAAACCGGTGACGAAGCCGATTCCCAGGTGGATGTACGCCGCGAGCACGGCGAGCACGATGAAGTCCGGCACCTGGGTCAACTTCTCCATCACGGGATGAATCGGGATGTCGAAATGGAGGATGCTGTCCGACCAGTTGAAGTACGCCGCGGTGCCCGGCGCGCTCCCGGGCGGCGCGTGGAACGGGATGCCGAACGCCTCCGCGAAGACGAAGAAACCGAAGATGAATGCCCAGAAGCCGCCCCACGTGATGGCCGTGATCACATCCTTCCAGAACGGCGTCTTCAGGTACCTCTTGACGGCCCACGTGCCGAAGAGGATCCAGGCGAGGCCGTACCCGGCGTCCGAGACCATGATGCCGAAGAAGATCGGAAAAACGGACGCGATCAGGATGCTGGGATCGATTTCCTTGTAGCTCGGCGTCCCGAAGAGGTTGACGAGCGTCTGGAACGGGCGGACGGGCCTGGGGTTCTTGAGCAGGACGGGGGGCTCCGGTTCCGTCTCCGGTTCCTCGTGGCCCGCCGTCTCCAGCTTCTCGACGAACACCCCGTCCAGGCTCTCCAGCCCCTCTTTCATCGGTGCGAAGCGCTCGGACGGCACCCAGCCTTCGACGATGAACGTGTGATCCGTGACGGCGAAGCGGAGTGGGGCCTCGGCCTTCTCGACTTCGATTTCGAGGCGAGACTTCGCCGCGGTCAGGAACTGGGCATAGCGCTCCCGCAGCGTCGTGAGGGTCTCCTCGATGTCCTTGAGGCGCTTCTCCCACCGGTCGCGCTCCGCGAGCAGGTTCGCGAGGATTTCGCGGGGCGGTTCGCGGCCTTCCGGCACCGGGACGCTCGTGAAGCCGCTCTGCGCGAGGAAGTCCCGCATCCGGCCCGCATGCGCCTTGGCCACGAACACGACGAGGAACCCGGGGACCGAGAAGGACTCGTACTCCGGCGTCACGGTTTCCAGTCCGGTGATTTCCCGCGGAACCTTCCCGACAAAGACCTCAAGGCTCTCGTAGCCCCGGTAGTCCTCGAGCGAAAGGGGGAGCTGGGCGAAGGGGGTGATCTCCTCCACGCGCCGGTTCAGGTCCGCGACAAGTCCCTGGATCTTCTTCTTGGACGCATCCTGTTCGGAGAGGTTCAGCTCGAGGGCGAGGATCTTCGATCGGAGATCCCCCTCGGGGGGCTGCTCCACGTCCTCCGCCGCGGAGGTTGCCTTGGGCTCCTGGACCTGGAGGATGTTCGCAATCGAGCGGAGCTTCACAAGGACCTCGGAGGCCTCCGTGGCCGCGGGAAGCGGCTTGCCGATGTCGAGCTCGGACTCGCCCTGCTGGTGGTCGACGATGTGGAGCAGCTTGAGTTGATACAGGACCTCCACAGACCGCTCGAGCGCATCCCGTGGGCCGACGATGAGGGCCCGGGACATCGGCAAGGGCCTAGGCATTCAGGGCACCCTTGAATCTCTCGATGAGGCGGTCGACCGCGCGCTCAACGTTCGCGTGCGCCTCGGCGCGTAGGGCATCGGCCTCTCGCCGACCCTTCGCGAGGAGCGCCTCCTTCTCGCGAGCGATGGACGCCTCGCTCACCTTGAGGATTTCCTCCTGGCGCTTCTCCGCCCGCCCGCGGAGGGCCTCTCTCAACTCGAAGCCCTCCTTGCGGGCATCGCGGAGGATCCTCTCCTTTTCCTCGAGCGCGGCCGCCTTCGCCTCGCGGACCTGGCCCTCCGCTGCCTTGATTTTCTGGAGAGTTTCCTCCTTATTCATGGGTTCCGAGCGGCCGTAAACTCGGGTCCTTTATAAGCGTTTGGTAGGTGTTGAGGCATCCCTGGGCGGACGCTCCGAGGCGGGCTCGGCTGATATTCATGGTCTATTTTTATATAAATCCATGAATGCATCTTGTGCGGTCCCGCGGCCGTGTGGCCGTGCGTCCGTGGACCTGCGCACGGAAGTCGCCCGAGACGCCGAATCCTCGTTGAGGGGCACCGAAAATCGGACCCGTAAAACCGCCCTCCTGACGGGTTCCCCGGACCGGGCAACACAAGGTTTAAGTGTAATCCTTCTTTGTCGCAAACGCTCGGAGGCGCCCCCGGGGCGGCTCCGGATGAAGAGGGTCGTGGGATGAGGACCATCGTACTGCTCGTAGCGGCAGTGATACTGACCGTTTCCGCCCTCCCTGCCGCGAGTGCGCCCGTCGCCGCATCGACGATCCCCGTGCTGTCCATCACGATTGAAGGGCTCCAGAACGGGACTGCATTCCAGTTCTCGCCGAGCCAGATTCTGCTGCCCCAGGTCCCGATCATCCTGAACGTCACGTTCTACAACAACCAGTCCGTCGCTAGCGGGGTTCCGCACACATTCACGATCAACAACAACGCCGCGAAGCCGGTCATCAACTCGGATTTGAAACCGCAGGAGAACGCCACGTTCCAGTTCACGGTGAACTCCCTCACGAACATCACGTACAACGGGACTTCGTTCACCCCGGAAGCAGGGCCGACCGGGGGCATCCGGTTCTACTGTGTCTACCACCAGCCCCAAATGGTCGGGGAGATCGTCCTCGCGGGCGCTCCGTCCGCGGCGGGCCAGGAGCAGAAGGGGATGTTCCTCCGAGCCTACTGGATGTGGATCATCGGCATCGCTGCGATGCTCGTCTGGGTGGGGATCAGCTACTTCATTATCAAGGGCTCAACGCCGCGATTCAAGGATCACAAGGAGCACGTGAGGAAGGGTCTCCCGTGACCACGCTGATACGGAGCGATGCGCCCCGTCGGAGCGCGATGGCGGCCATCGCCATCGCGGGCCTCGTCATCGGGTCCCTCTGGTTCAGTGCCCTGGTCATCTTCATCGCCCTTCAGGTCCTGAGCGGCAACTACCCGAACGACGCGGACTCCTACACGGCCCTGTTCCTGGGCATGGTCTTCGTCTGCGCCGCGGTGGCCATTGACATCTATCGCAAAGAGTTCATGCCGGACGAGCTCATCCACAAGATTCGACGGCCGAAGCTCGTCCCGCCGCGAGTCTTCCGCTGAGGTGAGCCATGAGCTGGGAAGAGGAGGAGAAACCCAAGACCTGGACCCGCCGCGAGTGGGTCAAGTTGAGTCTGACGCTGGGTGCCGTGGGCACCCTGGGAGGCTTGGGCGGGCTCACGG